>JAHKLZ010000044.1 GCA_020854775.1 Candidatus Woesearchaeota archaeon
AATTGAAGGAATAAAATTCAAATGGAAACAAAACAACGAAGAATCAATAGGACTAATAGCACAAGACGTAGAAAAAGTATTTCCTGAAATAGTAAACACCCCAAAAAACAGCCACAAATCAATACAATACGGAAACCTCGTAGCACCTATAATTGAAGCTATAAAAGAATTAAGTAATGATTTTGAAACTGTGAAGAAGCGTTTAGACTTATTAGAGAAAAAGATTTAAGTACGTTTAATTATTGTTAATTAATATTTGGGTGATTAAATATGAAAAAGAAAACAGAGGAGAAATCTGATAAGCCTTTAACCGTTGTTTTTTGTTTGCCAGGGAATAATTTTTCTGGACAATTCTTAGATAGGTGGAGTGAATTATTATTGCATTGTGTAAATAAAGGAATAAGATTTTATGTTAGTCGGCAAGAATCTTGTAATATTTACTATGTTAGAAACATGTGTTTAGGAGGTAACGTTCTTAGAGGGGAGAATCAGAAGCCTTTTAACGAGGAGCTTGATTATGATTATTTGATGTGGATTGATTCTGACTCTGTTTTTACACCTCAACAATTTGATAAGTTATTAGAACATGACAAAGATATTGTTTCCGGTGTTTACATGATGTCTAACGGGATTGAATACGCAACGGTTAAGGAATGGGATGAAGAATTCTTCAAGAAAAATGGTTACTTCACTTTTTTAAAACCTGAAGATTGTAAAGACTTGAAAGAAGGAGAATTATTAGATGTGGCTTACACAGGGTTCGGTTTTATATTAATAAAAAAAGGCGTCTTCGAATCATTAACTTATCCTTGGTTCAGACAAGAAAAATTTGTGATTGGTGACTTCGTTGATTATTCAATGGAAGATGTTTCTTTTTGTATGACTATAAGAAAAAAAGGCTACAAAATATGGGTTGATCCATCTATACGCGTAGGTCATGAAAAAAAAGTAATACTTTAAAAAGAAAAAAACATTCCTTACTAATAAAAATAATTAATTAGGGGGGATAACGATATGAAATTAAAAAACAGAGTTGTTATTGAAGCAATACCAGCACTAAATAATTTATCAGATGTTAAACTACCAGTGAAAACTTCTTACGTAATAGCTAAGAACATCAGGGAATTATCAAAAATCTTAGAAGACATAGAAAAAATAAAAAAACAAGTCTTTGATAAATGGGTTGAAAAAGACAAAGATGGAAACCCTATAAGTGAAGGAAACAAAGAAGGAGTTTTCAAACTTAAAAAGAATAATGAATTCAACAAAGAAATGAATGAATTATTAGACATAGAAAATGATGTTAATATATCAACAGTTACTCTGGATGACTTAGAAGGTGTTGATTTAACACCAGGAACAATCATGAGTATTGACTGGATGATTGAAAACAAATAAAAATTCTTATTTTTTTTAATTTTTGTTATTTTTTAGTATCTTCTTCTTTTTTTAATTTCTTAGACAAAAAATAAAGAACAAGCGCAGCAATCAAAGTTATAATAACCGCGCCTAAAAATTTAATCAAAATAGTTTTTCTTTCTCCTAAAGGTTCTAATAGCAAATTAAGAGCTTCACTTATAGGCTCCCTCCAACTCAACGCGATAAGAAACGCAAAAGCCGCAGAAATAGCAGTAAGAAGTTGTTTATTAAATTCTTTTCTAAACTCTTTCCTAGTCTTTTTTAACTTAGATAAATGAGACTTAGAATCTTTTTTGTTTTTTGAATCTTTCATTTTAAACCTTTTAATCCTTTTAAATTCTTAAACATTAAGCGTTTAAACACAATTATATCCTACTAATAAAACCGTGCTTAGGTGAATAAAGATCCCCTCCTCTTTTAAGCTTATCAATAATCTCAGCTGTTTTTTCCTGAGGAATCTCCTGAATCTCAGCTTCACGCATAACATCCTCAACAGGAACCTCTTTCTTATCAAGAACTTGCTCCAAATTAGCAATTATTTGCTTCACAACAACTAACGCGTTTCTCTGAGACGCACTAATACCAGTAGCTATACGATCAATATCAAACTTGCCTGATTTATCAGTCCCAATAAGTTGCAAACAATGATGCAATAAATCAATAGCAACACCTGCGTCCTTCTTAGTAACTGTTTTAGACAAACGAACACGCGCAGAAGCCTCAGCCAACCTAACCAAGCCCTCTAGTTGACGCGCACTAATAGGAATACTTTGAACTTTACCCTCTTGAGAACCAGAATTACGCATCTTAACAAAATAACGCTTAATCTCATTAAGAGCAGGATCAGTAAGCTTAGGATTAACAAATTGCTTAGCATACGCAACATACCTCTTAATAGTATCAGTATCAATTAATTGAACTTCTTCTTCACCACGCTCACCTTTATGAAGATTAAGAATAAAATGAGCAAGCTTCTCATCCTTAGTTTCATCAGGCAAATCCTTCACAGGAAAAATCAAATCAAACCTATTAATAAGAGTAGAAGGCAAATCAATCTGCTTAGCTAAAATCTCATAAGGATCAAACCTTCCAAGCTTAGGATTAGCAGCAGCCAAAACAGTTGTTTCAGAACGCAAAGTAGCTTGAATATTAGCCTTACTAATAGTAACAGTTTGCTGCTCTAAAGCCTCATGCATCGCACTAGTATCTTCCTTAGTCATCTTATCTAACTCATCAATACAAACCAACCCCTTATTAGCCAGAACCAACGCTCCCGCCTCCAGAGCCCAACCCCTTAAGAATTCGTCACGAACAACTGAAGCAGTCAAACCCGCACCGGAAGCACCTTTACCAGATACGAAACGAGATTTAGGAGCAACAATAGACAATCTCTTTAGAAGCTGAGACTTACCACTACCCGGATCACCAACTAACAAAATATGAATATCTCCTCTTCTTTTAACACCATCATCCTGACTCTTCCTACAACCACCAAACAATTGAAGAACCAACGCTTCCTTAATACGATCATGACCATAAATAGTCGGAGCAATACTCTGAACAATTTTTTCATAAATCTTAGGATCCTTAGACAACTCCAAAATTTCTTCTCTTTGCTCAGGATTAAGCTCCAAAGAAGAAAATTCTTCTTGAACAGGCTCAACATGATTAGCCTCAATAATTAAATCAAACCTAGTAGATTTACCACCAGTAGCTAAAACAATAGGAATCTCTTTTAACATACCCACAACAACTATTTTACTACCAGGATTAGTCTTCTTATCAGATAAAGGACTAACCAAATCTTGCTTCAAAAAAATATTCATACGCTTAGGTTGCTCACCACCATCAAGATCCTCAGAAGCTTCTTCAAGAACAATTTTTTGAGCATCAACCAAATCCTTACTAACCATGTGAAACTTACCCTTACGACCACAACTACAAGACGTAGGCTCCTTAAACTTAGTATCCACTTGCAAAATAGAAATAACATTACCACAACTAGGACACTCAAACTTCGCACTAGTAACTTGAGGCCTAACATCAGTTTTCTGACGAACGATACCTCTAAACTGATACAACTTGTCAATATTCTTACTTCTTATTTCACTAATTAATAATTGAGAAGATTCAGGCAACTCCCTAAACCTTAAACGTAACGTGACACCATCACCCAAATCAAAACGAGAAACAGCGTACTCAATCGCTTTCAAAGAATCCTCAGGACGCTCTAATAATTCCTCAGCCAAATAAATATCAAACCTAGCAAGATCAGAAAAATTAACAACTAAAGACTCAGCACCCTTAGCAACAGCTCTAACCATATCTTCATGATAATGCTCCTCTAAGAATTCTTGAAATTTAGTTATTTGTTCTTGCGCATCCATTTTAACTCCTGAATTTTATAAAAAAAAAAAGAAAAAAAGAATAAAAGTATTACTAAAATAAAACCTTTAAATTTACGAAAAAAAGGATTATTTTTTCATTACTTTGTTTAATTTTTCTAACAACATATCAACAGCTGCATGAACCATTTCCTCAGATTTAGTGCCTGTACAAACAATTTTACCATTACTAAACAAAAGGAAAGTCGCCTTAGCCTCCATTAATTTGTAAACCAAACCAGGAAACTGCTCAGGCTCATACTCAGTGTTATCAAGCTTCATAGCTAAAGTATTAAGATTCAAATCCATACCTATACTACCACTAGCAACAATGTTCTGAACACTAATTTTAGGCTTTATCTTAATTTTAATACCTATTTTTTCTAAGCTCTCAATAATTTTCTTAATGCTCTCTTCTACTTTATCAAGACTCTTAGCACCAGTACAAACAATGTTCCCAGAACTAAAAATCAAAGCAGAAGTCTTAGGCTCCCTAATCCTGATAACCAAACCAGGAAACTGCTCAGGATTATACTCTGTGTTAGGAAGAGTAGCAGCCATTTTCTCCAAAGGAATGTCATGTTCCAAACTTGAAGAAACAACGATGTTAACAACTGTTATGTTTTCATGAGGATCAAAACCCTCTTTCTTATTTGTAGCTTTTTTTGAAGCCATTTTTTCCAACCCCCTAAAACCTCTTAAAAAAAAAAGTGGTTTTGACTAAAAAAAATAAAAAAATAACTTACTTATTTAAAAAGGAAATGATAGCTCCTTTATAAATGCTTTTATGTTTCCACATGCTTTTTGAAAAGAACACAACACAAAACATAAACCCCCTTCATTTCCTATGGAAAATATTAATTTAAACCTTTAAAGACGGAAAAAACAAAGCTGAGAGTAAACCAGTATACACAAAACACCCCTTCATTTCCTATGGAAAATGTGAAAAAAAGAAGAAAAAAAATAAAAAAATAAAAAAATTAAATTAAACCTTTAACTCTAGCTTTCTCAAAATAACCTTTTCTATGAAAGTCATAATGAAAAAACTTTACGAAGTCAGATAATAACTCCTTGGACAACTTATCTTCCAACCACTCAAGAACATGCTCAGTATAACAATAAGAACACACATCCATATCCTTCTTACAAGAGATGCAAAAATTCTTATTAAACAAATGCTGAGACAGCTTAGAAGTCTCTAAGTCTAACAAGTCAATCAACTCAGGCTTAGCTTCAAGCAACCAAGTCTTAATCTGCGCACCTATGCACTCAGGACATAATGGATTCGTTATGTATTCTTCACACAAAACACATTCTTGCATTTTTACCACCTCTGGTTTAATAACCCTAAGTGCCTTAATCCAAAAATTAATTCATAGAATTTCTTAATAACTCTTTATTTGCTTTCAGAAACCCCAAGAAAAAAAAGTGGATTTAAAGCAAATAGAGTTTATTGTGTTTCTTAATAAACAGCACTCTAACTAAACTAATAATACACGAATTATACCAAGTGTGTGCTGTCATTAACACAAAGATTAATTCTTTTCTTTATAAAATTTGTTTTTTTAATTCGAAAAAACAGAAACAACATAAACAAAGAAACAAAAAAAGAAAAGAAATGAAATAAGAAAAATTAGCAAGAGATAAAATACATGAAATAATAAAGAAAAACGGAGAAACACCTATAATTAGAATAGCAAAAAAAGAAGAGTATGAAAAAAAATTAAAAGAAAAACTAAGAGAAGAAGTAGAAGAATTCATAAAAAAACCTTGTGTTGAAGAACTAGCAGATATTAAAGAAGTCTTAAAAGCAATAAACAAATTTTACAAAATACAAGAAAAAGAAATAGAAAAAGTAAGAAAAGAAAAACTAAAAAAAAGAGGAAGTTTCAAAAAAAGAATAATTCTTGAACAAGTTAAAACACAGTAAATTTTATAAAAAAAGCGAATTCGCTCAAATGAATGGAAAAAATAAAAAAATTCTTCACATCAGAAAGTATTAGTGAAGGTCACCCAGATAAAATGTGTGACCAAATAAGTGACGCGATATTAGATGCTTACTTAGAAAAAGATCCTGAATCAAGAGTTGCTGTTGAGTGCTTAGTAAAAACAGGTTTCGTATTAGTTACGGGAGAAGTAACAAGCACAATACATGTAGATATTGAAAAAGTTGTAAGAAAAACAATAACAAGAATAGGTTACGACTCAAAATCAGGATTTGATCCTAAAACTTGCGGAGTTATAATAAGTATATCAAAACAAAGCCCAGACATAGCACAAGGAGTAAATCCAGGAGGAGCAGGTGACCAAGGAATGATGTTTGGATACGCATGCAAAGAAACACCTGAATTAATGCCTTTACCTATAATGCTAGCACATAAATTAGTTAAAAAATTAGCAGAAGTAAGAAAAGAAGATAAAAATAGTTTCATAAGACCTGATTCTAAAAGCCAAGTAACAATAGAATATGATGATGGAGAACCAACAAGAATAGATGCAGTCGTGGTTAGCACACAACACGACGAAGACGTAGAGAACCTTGAAGAATTTATAAAACAAAAAGTCATAATACCTATATGTGGAAAACTAATTGATGATGAAACAAAAATTTTTATTAATCCAACAGGGAAATTCGTCATAGGCGGACCAGTAGGAGATGCTGGATTAACAGGAAGAAAAATAATAGTAGACACATATGGTGGAATGGGGCGACACGGAGGAGGAGCATTCTCAGGAAAAGATCCTAGCAAAGTAGATAGGAGCGCCGCGTACATGGCTAGATACATAGCGAAAAACTTAGTAGCTTCTGAACTGTGTGAAAAATGCGAAGTACAAATAAGCTACGCGATTGGTGTAAAAGAACCAACAAGTATTTTAGTAGATACATTTAATACAGGAAAATTAAGTGAAAAACAATTTGATAAATTAGTAAGAAATGTTTTTGATTTAACCCCTCAAGGAATAATAAAAACGCTGGATTTGAAAAAACCAATATATTCAAAAACATCTGTTTATGGACATTTTGGCCGAGATTTTTCTTGGGAAAAAACAGATAAAGCTCAAATATTAAAAGAAAAGGCAAAGGATTTATAAACAATTAATCAATTCTTTTCTTTATGAATTATGAAGATATGTTGGGGAAAGCAAGAGAAGTTCTTCCTGAAAAAGTTAATACCACATCTAGATTCGAAGTTCCAAAAGTAAAAGGAAGAATAGAAGGAAATAAAACAGTAATAAGTAATTTTTTTCAAATAGCAGACACGATAGGAAGAAAACCCCAACACTTACTAAAATATGTTTTAAAAGAATTAGCAACACCAGGAAATTTAAAAAATCAAACAGTTGTTTTCGGATCTAAAATACCAGCTACTAAAATAAATGAGAAAATAAGTAGTTATGTTGATGAATTTGTTTTCTGTAAAGAATGTAATGGTCCTGATACTAAAATGGTAAAAGAAGGAGATATATATTACATAAAGTGTCAAGCTTGTGGAGCTCGTCATAGTTTTTATTCTAAAATATGATTTTTAATCAAATAAATTTTTTGATTATGTTTGAAATAATTTTTTTGAAAATTTTAATTTAATAAATATTTATTAAAAAAAAAGCAGAAGGACTGACCCGTTGATTTCTCATAGAAAAAAAATTAAGAAAAAAAGTTTTTATGTTTTGATGATGAATATTTTATTTTAATATTAAAATTAAATTTGTTTTTGAATATTTTTTATAATAAATATTAATGATATAATATATTAAAATGTTGTATTTAAATTATTATTTTTAAATATTTATGTTTAAATGATATTTTTTTATATTATATTTTTTTATATTATATTTTTTTTAATTTTGATTTTGTATTAATTAATAATTTTTTGATATTATATTTATTATTATTATTTATATTATATTTATTATTATATTAAATGTTATTTATATTTTATATTATAAAAAAAAAATAGATAAAAAAACAAAACAATTATTTTCTATATTGAAATTAATTATGTTGTTATTAATTTATTATTATATTATATATAATTAAATTATTTTTATTATTATATATATTAAATACAAATTATTAATTATTAATTAAACATTTTCTAAAAATCAAAAAATTAAAAATTAAAAATTAAAAAATTGAAATCAAAAAATCAAAACCAATTCTTATTCAAATAAAAAAATAATTTTAGACGATAAAAAACAAAATTTAATGAATAACACATAATTAATTATATTAAATAATTTTTACAATACATTTACAACATTATTTATAAAAAAGTTCAACATAAAATTCAAAAAATCTTCAGAATCAACAAAAAATTATTAATAAAAATCAAATAAAAATAAAACAAAAATCATTTTTTTAATAAATAAATTCCATAGGAAATGAAGGGGAGGGCTACAACCTTTCCAATACATAATAAAATAAACATATCAAATCAATAAAACTCTTCTAAAACAATATTTTACAACAAATACTTTCCAAAAGAAAAATATTTATAAAACCTCCATTTCTTCTGGAATTAATGGTACAAAACAATTTAAACAATTTCTTCGAAAAATTCCTAAAAAAAGAAAACTTATTTCAAAACAAAAAAGTATTACAATCAACATATATACCAGGAGAAATAACACACAGAGACGAACAAATCAACATAATAGCAAATATACTAGCACCAGCACTAAAAGGAGAAAAACCATCAAACTTATTCATTTACGGAAAAACAGGAACAGGAAAAACACTAGTAGCAAAATACGTAGCAGAACAAATGGAGAATATATCAAAAGAAAAAGGACTACCACTACAAATATTTTATTTAAACTGCAAATTAAAAAAAATAGCAGACACAGAATACAGAATGATAGCGGAACTATCAAGATTCTTCGGAAAAGCAGTACCAACAACAGGACTACCAACAGACGAAGTATACAACATATTCTTTCAAGCACTAGACAGCGAAGAAAAAATAATAATAATAATAATGGATGAAATAGACCAACTAGTAAACAAAGCAGGCGACGAAATAATATACAATTTAACAAGAATAAACTCAGAACTAAAAAAATCACAACTAAGCATAATAGGAATAAGCAACGACTTAATGTTCGCAAACAACTTAGACCCAAGAGTAAAATCATCACTATCAGAAGAAGAAATAGTATTCCCACCATACAACGCATTACAAATACAAGACATACTAAGAAGAAGAACAGAAATAGCATTCAAAGAAGGAACAATAGAAGAAGGAGTAATACAAAAATGCGCAGCATACGCGGCTAGAGAACACGGAGATGCAAGAAGAGCACTAGAACTACTAAGAGTAGCAGGAGAACTAGCAGAAAGAAAAGACAAAACCATAGTAAAAATAGAAGATATAGACGCAGCAGAAGATAAAATAGAAAGAGATAGAATAACAGACATGGTAAAAAAACACCCAAAACAATTCCAAGCAACACTATACTCAATACTATCACTAGGAACAGACAAAAAATCAGAAATCCTAACAGGAGACGTATACGAATTATACAAAGAATTATGCAACAAAATAGGACTAAGACCACTAACACAAAGAAGAGTATCAGACATACTAGCAGAATTAGATATGCTAGGAATAATAAATAGCAAAGTAATAAGTAAAGGACGCTTCGGAAGAACAAGAGAAATAACACTATCACTACCAAAAACAATAGAGAAAAAAGTATTATTAATATTAGAAGAAGAATTAGACATAAAAACAAATTAACCAATTTTTTTATAAAAAACATGATAAAAAATGAAAGAATCAACAATAAATTTTCTAAACGAAAAACAAATACTAGTAAGCCCAGACATATTAGATAAAAATTATGATGAAGAATTCATAAAAAAAATAATAGAAACAAAAAAACCAGAATTCTTAGATGAAGAAACAATACAAAAATACATAGAAGAAAACAAAAATAAAAACAATACAAAAGTAAACATAATAAAATCATATGATAAAGAACCAAAAAAAAGAACATTCCAAGACTTCGTATCAGTATTCAACAACAGATTCAAAAAATTATCAGAATTACTAAAAAACAGAAAAGAACTAGATAGCACAACATCAATATCAAGATTAAACACAAAAAACCAAAATGATAAAACAGCAATAATAGGAATGATTCTAGATAAACAACTAACAAAAAACAACAACATAATATTAACACTAGAAGACACAACAGGAACCTGCAACGCAATAATAAGAAAAACAGATGATGAAAAAGAAATATATGAAACAGCAGAAAACATAGTTCTAGACGAAGTAATAGGAATAACAGGAACATACCTAAACAAAGCAATATTCGTAGATAAAATAATATTTCCAGATATACCACTCAATAAAGAATTAAAAAAACAAAAAGAAGAAGAATACGCAATAATGATAGGCGACACACATTTCGGATCAAACCACTTCATGAAAGAAGATTTTGAAAGATTCATAAAATGGATAAATCAAGAACTAGGAAACGAAGAACAAAAAAAAATAGCATCAAAAGTAAAATACGCAATACTAACAGGAGACATAGTAGAAGGAGTAGGAATATACCCTAATCAAGAAAAAGATTTAGATATACTAAACATAGTAGAACAATACGAAGAAGCAGCACGTTGGTTAAAAAAAATACCAGAACACATACAAATAATAACACAATCAGGAAATCACGACGCAGGAAGATTATCAGAACCACAAGAAGCACCATTTAAAGACATGGCAAAACCATTATGGGACTTACCAAACATAACACTAGTATCAAATCCAGCATACGTAAACATAGGAAAAACAGAAACATTTCCAGGATTTGATTTATTATTATACCATGGAGGATCACTCATATATTACGCAGATAACATACCAAAAATAAGAGCGGCAGGAGGACAAAAAAAATCAGATCAAATAATGAAACACTTATTACAAAAAAGACACCTAGCACCAACACATAAATCAACACTATACTTACCAGACGCAGAAGAAGACTTTTTACTAATAGATATAGTTCCCGATTTCTTCATAACAGGACACATTCACAGATCAAACATATCAAGCTACAGAAACATAACAATAATAAACGCTTCATGCTGGACAGAAACAACAGAAGACCAAATAAAAAGAGGACTAGAACCACTACCAGCAAGAATACCAATAGTGAACTTGAAAACAAGAGATGTAAAAATAATAAATTTTTTATCAAAAAAATCAAAAGAAAAAGAAAAAGAAGTAACAAAAGAAGTAGAAGAACTAAAAAAATTAAACTAAAATGATAGCCTCAGAAAAAACCAAGAAATACTTTGATTCACTAAAAAAAGAATCATTAAAACAATTTCAAATAGCTACGCAAGCAAGAAAAAAAGGCTACGACCCAAAAGAATTCGTAGAAATAAAAATAGCAGAAAACCTAGCAGAAAGAGTAATAGGACTAATATCAGCAGTAGCACCACAAATAGCAGATACTGACGCGATAAAAAGAATAATAGAACTAGAAGAACAATACCAACCACTAGATTGGAGAGTAGCACTAAAAATAGCACATGAAATAAGTGAAGAAAAATTTTGCACGTTTAAAGACAAAAAAGAAGCAATAGAAATAGGAATAAGAACAGGATTTGCATACGTAACACTAGGAGTAGTATCTGCGCCACTAGAAGGATTCACATCATTAGAAATAAAAAACAGAAAAGACGGAAAAGAATACTTTTGCTTAAATTACGCAGGACCAATAAGAGCAGCAGGAGGAACAGCAGCAGCAGTATCAGTAATAATCGCGGACTACGTAAGAAAAAAATTAGGATACGCAGTTTATGATCCAACAGAAAAAGAAGTTCAAAGATGCCACGCAGAATTAGAAGATTATCACGAATACATAACTAATTTACAATATTTTCCATCAAAAGAAGAATCAGAATTCTTACTAAAAAATTTACCAGTAGAAATATCAGGAGACCCATCAGAAAAATATGAAATATCAAGCGCTTTACTAAAAGATTTACCAAGAATACCAACCAACAAATTAAGAAGTGGATATTGCTTAATACACAGTTCTTGCATTCCACTAAAAGGACCAAAACTTTGGGCAAAAATAAAAAAATGGAAAGAAGAAATGAACATGGAACACTGGGAATTCATGGAAGAATTCTTAAAAATACAAACAAAAACAAAATCAAAATCAACAAAAAAAACAACAACAAATACAGGATTAACACCGGATTACACATACATATCAGACTTAGTAGGAGGAAGACCAGTACTAGGACACCCTCTTAGAAATGGAGGATTCAGACTAAGATATGGACGCTCAAGAATATCAGGATTCTCAGGACAATCAATACACCCCGCAACAATGATATTATCAAACAACTTCGTAGCAACAGGAACACAACTAAAAGTAGAAAGACCAGGAAAAGCAGCAGCGTTTACACCTTGTGACACAATAGAAGGACCAATAATAAAAACAGTTAATGGTGACGTAATAAAAATAAGAACAGAAAACGAAGCAAAACAACATAAAAAAGAAACACAAGAAATATTATACTTAGGAGATGTATTAATAAATTACGGAGACTTCTTTGACAGAGCACACAAATTAGTACCAGCAGGTTATTGCGAAGAAATATGGATACAAGAACTAGAAAAAGAAATAAAAAATCATAACGTAGAAGAATTAATCAAAAAATTAAACATAGAAAAAGAAGAATTTGAACAATTATTCAAAAACCCATTAAAGAAAAAACCAACACTGAAACAAGCATTAACAATATCCAAAATAACAAACATACCATTACACCCAGAATACTTATATTATTGGGAATCAATAAAAAAAGAAGAACTAACAGAACTAATAGCTTGGTTTAAAAAAGCAAGAAGAGATGAAAACAGAATAATTCTAAGAAAAAACCAAGCAAAAAGACACCTAGAAATAATAGGCGTACCACATCAATTCATAAAAAACGAATTCGTAGTAATACAAAATGAAGACGCGGAACTACTAAACATTTTTTTAACACACAAAGAACCAGAAGAAGAACTAAAAAAAGAATTAGAACAATCAAAAACAATAACAGATTTCTTAACAAAAAAAACAAACATACAACTAAGAGATAAATGCGGAACATTCATAGGAGCAAGAATGGGAAGACCAGAAAAAGCAAAAATGAGAAAACTAACAGGTAGTCCACACGCATTATTCCCAGTAGGAGATCAAGGAGGAAGACTAAGAAGTTTTCAATCAGCACTAGAATCAGGAACAATAATAGCGGACGTAGAAATGAGACACTGCCAAAAATGTAACAAAAACACACCACTAAAAATATGTGAAACTTGCGAAGAAAAAACCCAAGACATAGAAAAAGAAGAAGAAAACAAATACTCAAGCAGAAAAGTAAAAATAGATATAAAAACAATATTCGAAGAACTAAAAAAGAAACTAGGAACAAACATAATACCTGATTTAATAAAAGGAGTAAGAGGATTAGCAAACAAAGAACACGTACCAGAACACTTAATAAAAGGAATACTAAGAGCAAAACATAACTTATCAGTAAACAAAGACGGCACAGTAAGATACGATTGTTCAGAACTACCAATAACACATTTCAAACCATTAGAAATAGGAACAAGCATACAAAAATTAAAAGAATTAGGATATGATTTAGACATAAATGGAGAACCAATACAAAAAGAAGACCAAATAATAGAACTAAAAGTACAAGACATATTATTACCTTGTTGCCCAGATTCACCAGAAGAACCAGCAGATGAAATACTGTATAGAACAACAAAATTCGTAGATGAAACATTACAAAAATTATACGGACAAGAATCATTTTACAACTTAGAAAAAAAAGAAGACTTAATAGGACACCTAACAATAGGATTAGCACCACACACATCAGCAGGAATAGTAACAAGAATAATAGGTTTCTCAAAAACACAAGGATTTCTAGCACACCCATACGTACACGCAGCGATGAGAAGAGACTGCGACGGAGACGAATCATGCATACTACTATTATTAGACGCGTTCCTAAACTTCTCAAAACTATACTTACCAAGCTCAAGAGGAAGCACAATGGATGCGCCACTAGTACTAACATCAGTAATACTACCCGCGGAAGTAGATGACATGGTATTCAACATGGACATAACAAACAAGTATCCTCTAGAATTATACGAAGCAGCGAATAATCTAAAAATGCCATTCGACGTAAAAATAAAAAAAGTATCAGACGTAATGGGAACAAACGAACAATACGAAGGATTCATGTTTACTCACGAAACAACAAACCTAAACGCAGGAGTATTATGCTCAGCATACAAATTATTACCTAGCATGCAAGAAAAAGTACAACAACAAATGGACATAGCAGAAAAAATCAGAGCGGTAGACGTATCAGACGTAGCCAGACTAGTAATAGAAAAACACTTCATACGCGACACAAAAGGAAACCTAAGAAAATTCTCAACACAAGAATTCAGATGTGTGAATTGCAACGAAAAATACAGAAGACCCCCCCTAACAGGGAAATGCACACAATGCGCAGGAAAAATAATATTCACAATAAGTCAAGGAAGCATAATAAAATACTTAGAACTAAGCATGATGCTAGGAGAAAAATACCAAGTTAGTCCATACATAAAACAAACACTAGAACTAACAAAAAGAAGAATAGAAGGAGTATTCGGAAAAGAAAAAGAAAAACAAACAGGACTAGGAGACTGGATAACACAACAAGAAGAAATCAAAGAAGAAACAGACGAAGAACTAGAAGCACTATTCTAAAAACTAAACAATTCTTTCCTCAATAATTTTACTAACCAAATCAATATTTAACTCAAACAAAGAAACACCATGCTCCAAATCATAATACCTAAGAACATCAAGAGAAACCTCACCTATAAAACCAACACATAACCACTTATCATTATGCTTAACCTTTACTTCAGCACTCCTACCACTAATAAAAAAATTAAAAGACTTAGCCTCAAATTTCAAATCCAAATCAAATAAAGAACCCAACAACTCCAAACGTTGCTTAGCCCAAGTATAACTAGCACTATCAGAACAAATCGCAACACACAAATCATTATTTTCCTCAACAACACCCTTAACTTTTCTAAAAACCCTACCAACCTCAAATAATCTCTGAGGATACTCATTCATCTTATTACTTTTAAAAGTCTTCAAAACACTAGGAACTAAGAATTCACGAAGAGAATCAAACTCAGAAGACGTAGGATTCTTAATACTTAAAACATTATTAAAACCTAAAAATTTTTGATCATCAAATTTAACCAAAGAATAACTAACAACTTCAACTAAACCATCACCAACAAGAACATCTCTAACTTTATCCTGAACCTTTTCTTTAAAAATCTCTTTACCAACAGAAAAAGAACCACTCATAACACCTTCAACTTTATCAAAACCATAAGCAATACAAACATCTTCAACGACATCAACAGGATGAATAACATCAGCCCTATAACAAGGAACCAAAACATCAACAAACTTACCAGACTTATTCTTAATACCAAAACCCATCTTTTCAACCAAACCAATAAGAACATCATCTTTAAGATCCAAACCAAGATATTTCCTAAGATAATCAAACTCAACCCTTAAAACATCAGGACTAAAATCAGGAGTAACCCTAACAACACCCTCTTTTTTATAATTAATATTAACCTCAAAAATATCCCCCCCCATATCAGCAAGAGCACAACCAATAATGTTCAAAGCCTTACTAACAACACCAAAATCATGACCAGAACACTCAACAAAAACATGCCTAGTATCAACACCGACAGTACCAGTATTCCTAGAATTAAGAATAGGAGGAACACTCATAACACTATCATTAGAATCAGTAAATAAAGGAAAAACTTTTTCATCCCTTAATAAATGAGCATACTCCTTACCAGCCTTAGTACTCTTAAGCAAATCAAAACCATTCATCTCCTTAGTCTCACCCAAAGGAACAAACCTAATTTTATCAGGACTCAAAGCCTTATAATGAATAGGAAAAACAATATTCTCAAAAGGATAAACACCAATCGCGCACTTCTTCCTGTTTCTACCAAAAGTAACATGAAGCTTCTCTTGAAGATTAATAATATTATTAAGAACAGACTCATCAATACTAAGATTCTTAGCAACCAAACAAGCAGTAAAAGGCCTAACACCCGAAACAGATTTATCCACAACAACCTCAAAATCACTTTTATTCACAACATAAGACTTAAGACCCTTAGAAAAACCAAGAAAAGTCTTCAAAGCCCTAGCAAAACCCTCCTCAGATAACAAATCAGGCCTATTAGGAAAAATCTCAACAACAATATCTTTCTTATTAACTTCTTCCAAATCAGTACCAAGATAACTAATGTGCTTACTCAAAGAAACATCATCAACTTTCCTACCAAGAATATTTAATACACGATCCTTACTAAAAACAACACTAGGCATTTACTCAAACACCCTCTTCTTAGATTTTTTAACATTCTTCTTAACAACTCTACCAGAAGACTTTTTCTTTAAAGTTTTCTTAGCATCCTTAATAATAATTTTCCAATCCTGCTTCTCCTCCCTAGACAACAAATCCTTATCAAGCTCAGACAAATGCTTACCTTTATCTTCAGCTTTTTTAACCAAATCAAAAATCTTCTTAACAGCTTCCTTAGGAGTAACAGCACCATAAACAAATTCAGTCTTACGCTCATCAAAATACTTATCAGAAATCTCCTCAGCCATACCCCCACTAGTCGTAAGAGCAACAATAGGTTTACTCATCATATAACCATAAGTAGCCTCATTAAGAGTACCTGCACCACCCTGAACAATGATAGCACCATCACAACTATTCAAATTAATACTATTACGACTCCAACCAATACCAGTAGCAACAACGATATCAGCATAATTATTAACCTTACTCATACTCTCCCAAGGAACAATAGCCAATGTAACCCCTCCTTCTTTCTTAGCACCCTTAAGAGCAGCCTCCATAACACCCAAACCACCACCAGTTAAAGTAACAGCCTTACGCTTAGCAATCTCCTGACCAACCTCAAAAGCCATATTATAACCCCTAACAGAACAAATAACCTCACTAGAACCAAGAACCGCGATTTGCAAAGGACGCTTAGACTTCTTCACAACACTATTAATGTACTTAACCTTATCATAATCCATACTTTTTTCAACTTTAACTTTCTTCATCATCTCACCTTCTTACTTAATAAAAACCTTAATTTTTTTCAAATACTCCAAATCATTTTTATAAATATCACGAATATCAGTAATATCATAATATTTAGAAATAATACGCTCCATACCAAGACCCCAAGCAAGAACAGGACACTCAAAACCAAGCAAAGTCTTAGTAACTTCAGGTCTCATAATACCAGCACCACCCATCTCAACCCACTGCTTCTTAACAGGATTATACGCATCAACCTCAGCACTAGGCTCAGTATAAGGAAAATGAGCAGGTCTAATCCTAACATCAGAAAAACCCATCTTCTTAAAAAACTCTTTCAAATAACCCTTAAGCTTAGGCAAATCACCATCAGGATCAACAACAATACCCTCAACCTGATAAAACTCAAATAAATGTTTCCAATCCAAAGCCTCATTCCTAAAATTCTTACCAATAACAAAAAACTTCTTAGGCAAATCCTCCTTCTTCAATTCAGAAAATTTAATTGCGCTCAACACAGTAGTATGAGTCCTAAGAACCAAATCTTCAGAAACATCCTTAGAAAAAGAACCACCCCAACCCTTACTACCAGTATCACCACCACTGACATGAACACTTTTAACCTTATCAAAAAAAACCTTACTCACAGAACGCTTACCATCAAGATAAAAAGTATCTTGCATCTCCCTAGCAGGATGATCCTGAGGAACAAACAAAGCATCCAAATTCCAAAACGCGTTCTGAACCTGATCACCATCCATTTCCTCAAAACCAAGTTCTAACCAAATGCTCTTAATATAATATCTAGCCTCATTAACGAAGTGCTTCCTACCAACACTAACACTAGGAACATCACCACTAACATCGTATTTCTTAAAAGAATAATCCTTTCCACTTTTAATGACACTAGAAGTAACTTTTTCCTCAAAATTTTGATCAAACTTATCAGACTCACAAACCTTTTTACCTTCCTCAGTTACACTAGCAAACCACTCACTCTTCTTATCCTTAACAATAACATCTTTACGTTTTAAAAGATTATTAACAAGAACAACTTCTTGCTTACTCAAAGAATCCTCATTCAAAGGCAATTTCTTCAACAAATCTTCTTCTAAAAAACCAGATTTAAGCTTATTAACACCAATATTAGTAATAGAAAAATACAAAACATCCTTTTTATCAATAGAAATAAAACCATCCTTCTTTAACAACCCAGTACAAGCATTAATTTCTTCCCTAGAAATAACCTTACTTAAATCACCAATACTAACCTCGTCCTTATCAACCAAAGTCTTAAGAAATAAATGCTCAGGCAAACCCTTAGAAACATAAATCAAACCATTTTTACCAAGAACTAAAACATTAACATCTTTCTTCTCCAAAACAACCAAATCCTTATTAGACAACCATTGCAAACTACGCATAACAACAATTTCCTTTAAACCAGTATTCTCAACAATATCTAACAAAGAAGATTTCTTCTTAACAAAACGCAAAACCTTCTTCTCAGAAGCACTAAGACCCTCTATAACTTCGCTAAAATTCATAACCCATCAAACCATCAATAATTAAAAAAAAATAAAAAAGAAAAAAAAATTATTTTTTAATTTTTATTTCCTTCATGCCCTTCCAAGCAATCTCGAACAAATTATCAATAGTCGCAGAGAAAAAAGGAGAATTAATCCAAATACCTAAATCATACGTAGGATGAATCTCCTTATCATCCATAATCATAAAAATAATTTCACGACCATCAACAACGATGAAACGAGCATTAGCATCAGTATGTCTAACCTCGGCAACGCCCTTAAGCTCCAGAGCAGCATTCTCAGTTTCCTTATTCATACTAGTAGCAATCCTAATAGAAACACCTCGCTTCTTAAGTTGTTCAAAAACAGGCTTAAGACCCTCAACTTTCCTAAGAAAACCTTGAGACGTAGTCATAATAGAAACGGAACTCTCAGCATTCCTAATAGTCATATCGATATGATTATACAAATTATGTCTTCCTTTCAAAGAAGCAGATAAATCAGCAGGCTCCACTAATTCCACGCCTTGAGTATGCAAAGAATTAAGTTCATCAACTAAATCAGTATTCTTAGATTCATCTAATAACTTAATGTGCTGATCAGCTTCAGATTTAATATTTTTTTTAACACGCTCTAAAACTTCTTTAGGAGGAACAGCAATATACTTAATAGGCTTACCAATCTTCATAACCACGAAACCCTTCTTTTCAAGAGTTTCAAGAACATCATAACTCCTACTTCTAGGAACATTCGCAATATCAGACAACTCACCAGCAGTACTAACACCACGAGAAAGAAGAGCAGTCCAAATCTTTACTTCATACAAATTAAGCGAAAAATACCGTCTTAGTTTATTTAAAAATTCATCTTTTACTATCATTTTCATCATACCCCCTAGGGACAAGCCCCCCTCTTTTTATAACATATAATTCACTACTACTTTATATAATTTTGTTTTTTTTTACTATTCACTAATCGTGCTTCTGTGTTGATTACTACACAGTGTCGTTTTTTTGTAATTTATAATAAGTGGTGTTTTTCCTTAAAATAAATAAAAAACCTTAGTAAGTTTTATTTACTAAAACGTATTTGTACAAATAATGGATATAATAAAACACGATTACAAAACAGGAGAAGCAACCATAAGAATAACAGATGAAGAAGACTTATGGCACTTAAGCCACTTAATAGAACCAGAAGACTTAGTTAAAGGACAAACTGAAAGAAAAATAAAAATAGGGTCTGAAGACAACTTCAAAGTAGTCAGAAAAAAAGTATATCTCAAATTAGAAACAGAAAAAACAGAATACGTACCAGAAAATAATTCACTAAGAATACTAGGGCCTATAAAAGAAGGCCCAGATGACGTATCTCTAGGAAGCTATCATTCTTTCAATCTGGAAATAAATGATATAATAACACTAACAAAAAAAACATGGTCAAATTACCAAATAAAAAGATTAAAAGAATCAACAATACCAAGAAAAAAAAGCTTACTAACAATATTTGACAGAGAAGAAGCAATAATAGGAATACTAACACAAAAAGGATTCGAGAAACTAACAGAAATAAAAGGAGACGTCAAGAAAAAAATAGAAAATTCATCAGGCTCAGACTCTTTTTTCAAAGAACTAGCAAAAACAATACACGAATACAAAGAAAGATTAAAAACAGACAGAATAATATTAGGAAGCCCCGCGTTTTGGAAAGAATACGTATTAAAAGAATTACCAGAAGAAACAAGAAAAAAAACAATGACTTGCACAATATCAAACGTTTCAGAAACATCCATAAAAGAATTATTAAAAAGTCCCGAATTAGGAAAAACACTAGATGATGATAGATCCGCACTAGAAGAAAAACACATAGAAGAATTAATGAAAGCAATAAGCGAAGAAAAAGCATTCTACGGAATAAAAGAAGCAACAGAAAAAATAAATCTAGGAGCAACATCACAAGTAATAATATCAGAGAAATTCCTAAAAGAATCAAGAGATAAAGGAAATTACAAAGAAATAGACAAATTACTAAGAACAGCCGAAGGAACAAACTCAGAAGTAATAATAATAACACAAAAAGAACCAATAACTAAAATAGACGGATTAGGCGGAATAGCAGGAATTCTAAGATGGAAAATATGAGATGAAAAAAGTGAAAATAACAGAAGAAACATTCATAGAAATAACTAACAAGAAAGAACTAAGAGGAATAAACAAAGAAATAATAAGAAAAATAATACAAGAACACAAAAAACAAAATGAAACAACACACAAAAAATTAGAACAAAATAATTATAACAAAAAATCAAAAGAATACTTAACACTAAAAAAATACGTAAGAAAAAGACTAAGAGAATTACATGGAGTATTTCAAAAAAACAAACTAAGCCCAAAAAAGCAAGAAGACTTACTAAAAAACAAAGATTTTAATTTTCACTCAGAAAAAACTCAAAAATTCTTAAAATCACACCGCTCAACAAAAGAAAGACTAAACAATTATGAAACACTCTACACAGAACTAGAAAAAGAAAAACCAATAACTACTCTAGCAGACCTAGGATGCGGACTAAACCCTTTATCATATTCATTACTAAAAAAACTAAGAAATTGTTTTTGCACAGACATAAACGAAGAAGAAATAAATTTTTTGAACAAATACTTTGAAAAAACACCATTCAAAGGAGAAGCACAAACACTAGACTTAACAAAAGAAGAAACACTAAAAATAATAAACAACAAAACAAAAAAAACAACTCATTGCTTCTTATTCAAAGTATTAGACGGACTAGAATCAATACAAAAAAACATATCAAAAACAATAATAAAAAACATAAACTCAGAAACAATAATAATATCATTCTCAAAAACAACAATAAGCGGAAAAAAAATAACATCAGAAAGAAAATGGTTCAAAAAAATACTCGACGAACAAAAACAACAAGGAACAAAAATAACCTTTATTAACCTAGGAAACGAAGAATACCATATATTAAACAAACCATAAAAAAAACAATTTTATCTAAAACTTTTTAAATAAACTAATCTTTTAATTCGTTAATTCTGCAAAAAGCAGAATCTTGAAATAGGTGAAATAAAAAAATGAATGACAGATTTGAAAATAGGTCTAGGTACGGACACAACGACAGACAAAGATTCTCCCCACCAGTAAGAGTGGACGAAGAATTAGACGTCAAAATAGAAGCTGTAGGCGAAAAAGGAGACGGAGTAGCTAAAAAAAACGGTTTCGTTTTGTTTGTTCCAAACGTTAAAGAAGGAGACTACGTACGCGTAAAAGTCACAAGAGTTCTAAAAAAAGTAGGATTCGCAGAAGTAGTAGGCGAAGCACAAACACCAGAACCAGAAACTCATCAAGAAGAAAGAAGAGAAAAACCAAGAGAAGAACCTGAAGAAGAATTCCAACCATCAGAAGATGACTCAGAAGATTTCGGAGAAGACCCTGACCAAGGAAATTCAGAAGATTTCTCAGAAGAACCTGAAGCTCCTGAAGTTGATGAGGAACCTAAGCAGGAAGATTCAGAACCTGAAGCTGAAACTCCTGAAGAAAAACCTGAACACGAAGTTTCCGATGAGGAACCTAAGCAGGAAGAAGATTCAGAACCTGAACAAGAAGACTCAGAAGATTTCTCAGAAGAACCTGAAGAAAAAAAATAAATCTCAAAATAACCTTTTTTCTTTTTTTTCTTTTTTAAAAATGATAAATTTTTAAACATCTATACATTTATGAATTTATGGACTTTTTAAAAAAATATGAATTAATGGGCGAAACATTCAATCCTGAAAAAACAAAACAAAAAAAAGCCCTAAGAATAAACACACTAAAAATAACAGAACAAGAACTAATAAAAAGACTCACAAAGAAAAAAGTAAAACTAGAAAAAATAAAATTCTTAAAACACGGATATTTTTACGAAGCAGACTTCTCATTAGCAAGCACACAAGAATACTTACAAGGATACTTTTACATACAAGACGCAGCAGCACAAACACCAGCAGAAGTACTAAACCCTGAACAGGAAGAAATAATACTAGATATGGCTGCGTCACCAGGAGGAAAATGCACCCAAATAGCACAACTAATGAAAAACAAAGGAATAATAATAGCACTCGAAGAAAACAAATCAAGAATGCAAAGCCTAATTAACAACATAGAACGATTAAGCGTAACAAACACAACAATATTCAAAAAAGACGCCAGATTCTCACAAGACCTAGGAATACAATTCGACAAAATATTACTAGACGCGCCATGCGGAGGAAACTTCTGCGTAGAAAAAGATTACTTCAAAAAAAGAACACAACAAGACCTAGATTCAAAATCAAGAACACAAAAAGAATTACTAAGATCAGCTTATTTATCCCTAAAAAAAGAAGGAATACTAATATATAGCACGTGTTCATTAGAACCAGAAGAAAATGAATTAGTGATAGATTGGTTCTTAAAAGAATTCAAAGAAATGAAAATAGTAGAAACAAATTTAAATATAGGAAGCCCAGGAATAACAGAATACAAAAATTTAAAGTTAAATAAAGACTTAAAATTAACGAAGAGATTCTGGCCACACCAAACAAACACGGACGGATTCTTCGTCGCGAGGCTAAAAAAATGGGTATGATATCATCAATACTAAGATTATTCGGTTTTTTATCATCATTCATAGGAACACTAATATTCGCAACTATATTCTACTTCACACTCGGAGAAACGTACGCATACACAATAGCGATAGGTTTGATAATAATATCTTTTTTCCTACTAATAACAAGAGTAAGTTTCAGAAAAAGAATAGCACTAAAATCATTCGCGAGACAAAAAGGAATGACAAGACAACACGCAAGACTTTTTTCAAATAAAGTCCAAAACAAATACTTATCAGGACACATAAGCAGATCATTCTTAATAGGAACAACACTATTCACTTATAATCCTGTATTGTTAATACCAACAACCATATTCTGCGCTTTAGTAATACTAGAAATAATGAGAACAAGACCCATAAATTTAACAAAAGTAATTCTAAGCTCAATACTAGGAACAGCTTCAGGAGTAACAGCAATAATTATTTCGAAATTCTTACTCTAAAACCTTTTTTTATCCGAAATTTTCTTAGCAATTATTATTTTGTAGTTGTACTTTAACAAAAACAGGTGATAAAAAATGGGATTAACCAACAAGAAAGAAGAACAACTAAGGCAAATGCCTTTAATAAAAAATAAAATAAGCAAAAGCAAAGATGGCAGATTCCTAATACATAGGACTGAACTAATAAACATTAAACCAATGGCTTATTACGAAGCAATTCTAAAAAACAACGAACAAATATTAGAAGAAACTGATGAAGACTTAAAAACATTAGTAGAACAAAACTAATAAATTTTTTTACTTTTTTATTTTTTTTAAAAAAAATAAATTTATATACTCATAAAACAAAGAAAATAACATGCGTTACTTCCTTGCAATTCCTTTACCAGAAGAAATCAAACAAAAACTACATTCTTTAAACACAGAAATATCAAAAATAAAAGGAACAAGATTAGTAAGCCCTGATAATATGCATTTAACTTTATTATTTCTAGGGGAAAACGGAGCAAAAAACAAAATAGACCAATTAAAAAAAATAAAATTTGAACCATTCAAAATAAAAACTTCAAATATAGTATTATTTCCTGACGAATTAAGAATAAGACTTGTTTGGATAGAACTACAAAAATCTAAAGATTTAGAAAATTTACAACAAAAAATATCAAAAATATTTGATTTAAACAAAGAATACAAACCACACATAACTTTGGCGAGAATAAAAAAATTAACAAAAGAAGATAAAAAAGAATTAATAAAAATAATCAAAGAAATTAATCTAAAAGAATTAAATATTAAAGTTAACAACTTCAAATTATATGGTAGTGAATTAACTGTGTTAGGGCCTGTTCATCGCGTAATAGAATACTTCGAATCAAACACCACTAAAAAGTAACAAAAAATAATAAATTTTATAAATTGTTGTGATTTTACAAATTCATGATAGAAAAATTCATCGCTAAACATTATGAAACATACATATCCTTAAAAAATATAAACAGGAAAAAAGTAATACAAAAAGAAATACCAGTAGCTTTCAATAAAGTTTTACAAGGATACTTCTCAGACAGCGAAGAAATAAAATTCAAAAAAATAGAACAAGAACAAACCAAAGTACTACTAAGCTCAATATATGCAGATAACACAAAAGAATTATTACAACTTCTAAAAAATAACGAAATAAACACGGAAACAACACAAACGAAAATAGTAACATACCAATCAAAAAACCATTTTTACCACGTTCTAATCTCGAAACAAAATAATTCAAGCAAAATATACTGTCAAGGAAAAGAAAAAATATAAAAATAAACTCACTGGACAATTACGCTCTCAACATATTTAAATAAAGAAGTATTACCAAGTCTTAGAACCCGTCATCTGGAGCCCTAGCAGCTCATAACAAAGGATGATTTGAAATAAAACGCGAAAGCAAGGGTGATAAACATGGATAAAAAATTAGACGAAGCCGGAAGGCCAGATATGAACGTACCAAGCGTACAAGACATAATGGGAAAAAAACTACCTGAAAAAAAATTCAGAGCAGGCCCAGTTTCTGCAACAATATGGGTGAACCACGGCAAAGACCAAGAAGGAAAAGAAACAACCTACAAAACAATATCTTTTGAAAGAAGCTACATGGATAAAGAAGGCAACTGGCAAACAACCAACAGCCTAAGAACAACAGACTTACCAAAAGCAGTACTAGTTCTAAACAAAGCATACGAATACTTATCACTAACAGACGGAGAACAACACGACGAAGATTAAAGGAGAAAAAAATGGCAAAATCAGAAAAAAAAGAAAAAGAAATAAACGTGATGGACCTACCAGGAGTAGGAGCAGCAACAGCAGAAAAACTAGCATCAGCAGGATTTGACGACTTACTAAGCATAGCAGTAGCAAGCATAGGAACACTAACAGACGCAGCAGGAGTATCCGAAGCAGTAGCAAGAAAAATAATACAAGCTGCACGCGACGGACTAGACATGGGATTCCAATCAGGAACAGACATGCTAAATAAAAGAAACAAAGTAATAAAAATAAAATCAGGCAGTGAAAACATAGACAACATGTTATCAGGAGGATTTGAATCAGGAGCAATAACCGAATGCTTCGGACAATACGGATCAGGAAAAACACAAATAGGACACGTCCTAGCAGTAAGCTGTCAAAAAGACGATTCAGAAGCAATAGCAGTATACATAGACACAGAAAACACATTCAGACCAGAAAGAATAACACAATTCGCTGAAGGATTCGGATTAGACCCAGAAAAAGTATTAGGAAACATAAAAGTAGCAAGAGCATTCAACTCAGACCACCAAATGCTACTAGCAGAAAAAGTAGAAGACCTAATAAAAGAAGGAAACAAAGTAAAAATAGTAATAGTAGATTCTTTAACAGCACACTTCAGAGCAGAATTCGTAGGAAGAGGAACATTAGCAGACAGACAACAAAAACTAAACAAACACATGCACGTCCTAGCACTACTAGCAGACAAACACAACTTATGCGTGTACGTAACTAACCAAGTAATGGCAAAACCAGACGCGTTTTTCGGAGACCCAACAGAAGCAATAGGAGGACACATAGTAGGACACAACAGTACATTCAGAATATATCTACGAAGAGGAAAGAAAAACACAAGAGTCGCAAAACTAGTAGACTCACCTAATCTACCAGACGCAGAATGCATCTTTAACGTAACAGAAAACAGACTAGAAGACGCATAAAACCTTTTTTTATTTTTTTTTCAATAATATTTAAATTAAATCAAACATTTCTAAAATAAAGATGATATCAATAATAACTTTAGTAATAATATTATTCTTAATAAGTTGGTTAATATCAGCAATAATAATACACTTATCAGCGAGCATACTAGGAAAAAGAAAAGGATTCTGGACAGCAATGGTAACAGCACTAATAGGATCAATAATATACACAACAAGTTACTACTTCATACAAAACAATTTACTATCATCAACAATAGCAGGACTAACATGGCTAATAATACTAAAAACACTATACAAAACAAGATGGATAAGAACAGCACTAATAGCACTAACAATATGGATACTAAACACAATAACAAGCATATTCCTACCAATGCTATTCTAATTTTTGTTATTAACAAGTTATTACTTATGTTTATATTCTAATAAAAATATTACAAAACAAATGGAAAAACCATTCGAACTAGGAAAAGAATCATTTAACATAAAAGACTTCAAATCATTCACACTAGTAGCAGACATAGGAGGAGAAAACTCATACTTCGCCATAACAGGAAGCATAACAAAAAAAGAATTCAAAATAATAATGAAACAACACATAAAAACAACAGAAATAAAAGAACTGCCAAAAATAATAAACAACCTACTAGAAGAAGCACACAAACTATTCAAAATAGAAATATCCATAGCGGTAATCGCAGGAGCAGGAGCAGTATCAAAAGACAGACACAACATAAAACTAACATCTAACAACCTAGAAATAAACATAGAAAATCTAAGAAAACACACAATGCTAAAAGACTACATACTATTAAATAATTTCGAAGCAGAAGGATACGGATTAGACTTCATAAACAAAAAAAAGATATCAAGAATAGGAAGAACAGACATAAAATCACAAATAACAACATCAGCAATACTAGGCGCGGGCCACGGACTAGGAGCAAGCATAACATACTACGACACAACAAAACACCTAAAAATACCAATACCATCAGAAGCAGGCCACATGTCACTACCAGTAGAAATATACTTCGACCTAGAATTCATAAATTACATAAGAGAAGAATTCTTCGCAGGAACAAACGTACCAATAAGCGCCGAATACGCAGTATCAGGAAAAGGAGTATGCCTAATATATGACTTCCTAATAACAAAAAAAATATACGGAGAACCATTACAAAACCTTAAAAAAACAAAAGAAGAAGAAAAAGTAAAAAAAATATTCGAACTAAAAGAAGACATATACTGCAAAAGAGCAATAGAACTATTTGTATCATACTACGCAAAAACAGCAAGAAACCTAGCAATAGCAACACAACCATACTCAGGATTATTCCTAACAGGAAAAGTAGCACTAGCAGCAAAAACAACAATTCACGAATACTTCATGAAAGACTTCTTAAACAGCCCAACACACAAAGAAACACTAGAAAAAATACCAATATTACTAGCAGACGACGAAGAACTAACACTGTTCGGAGCAACAAACGTAGCAACCAACTTCTCAAAAGAATTCCTATAAAAAATCAAAGAAAATCAATCTTAGTAAATTTACCATCCTTAACGTACCTATCAGCTTCCTGAAAAACAATATTCTTATTATCAGACAACAAAACCTCAGTAAAAAAATCAAAATCAGGATACTTTTCCAAAGACGAAGCATCACTCAACTTAATAAACACGTTATGACCCTCCCTATTCTCTTTAACCAAATCACCAGATAAACCCGTAGCAAGAAAAAAGAAACCCACAACGTGATGAGTCAACTCACCAGAATCCTCATCAACAGTCCTATAATTAGTAACCAACTTCAACTCAACATTCTCAGCACTAAGACCAGTCTCCTCAAAAAACTCTTCACGAGCCTGCCTAGGAAGAGAATGACCATACTCAACTTTACCCCCAGGAATACCAACAAAATTCATAAAAGGCTGCTTCTTTCTTTTATTAACCAAAATCAAATCATTAACCTCATCATAACCAAGAACAAAAACACAAGTAATAGGCTTCCTCTTTTCCTCAATAACCACACCATCCATAGAACTAATAACTTGAACACCCTTACTAGTCAAACAATACTTATCATCATTCTTAACAACAAGATTTTCTTTCTGCAACAACTTCAAATGATAATCAAACTTATTAGAAGGAAAAGCCTTATCAAGAATCTCATTAAAACGCAAAGACTCATTATACATAAACTTCCTCAAAATATGCTTCCTAATATCACTCATAAAAAAAAGAAATACTAACCTTTATATAAATATTTAAGTCATAAAAAATTGACCAATCAAAACTTAAAAGAAATCTCCTTAGTCTTCTTATTCAAAGAAACAAAACGCTTATTCTTCCTCATTTCCCTCTCCAAAACATCCAAACCATCCTTAGAACGCACACTATTAGCAAAATTCAACAACTTATCAAAATCTTGATAATTACTATAAATAAACTCACCCTTCTCCTTATTCTCAGAAATAGACTGCTCTAAATTCTTAATCATACGCTCCTGAATATCAACCAAAGAATCGGTTTTCTCCTTTTTCTTCAAAGAAACAACACTCTTATTCTCAATATCTTTTTTTAACAAATTAAAAGAATCAACAGCCTCACTAATACTATTAAAAAAAACACCTTTCTTAGTCTTCATAACAACAGGAAAAACAACATCACCAAAAACAAAAGGCTTCAAATCCTCAGAAAAAAAATCAACAATCGCACCCTTAATCTTACCAGCATCAACCAAGTTTATAACAGTTTTATCCTTATCAATCCCTGCACGAACAAGAATCTCCTCAGAAAAAACACCACCAAAACCAAAACCAGAAGCCATACTCTTAACCAAGTTCCTATCAGAAGAATTAACCAAACTAACAATGTCATCAACACCAACACTCAAAGGATTTAACAAAGCAGGAGGAAAAACATAAGGCTTCCTAGCCTGAACCAACCTATCCTTAAATCTTTGACGATCCTTAGAATTAATAACCAACAAAGAACCATCCTCATCTTCCCTACAAAGAATAACATTACCAGGCTTAAACAACTCAACAATCAAAAAATAAAAACCATCCTTCTTAGAAAACTTAAAAACAAGAATCCTCTCAAAATCCCTCTGCTCAACAGACTCAATCCTCGCATTAGACAAATACTTACGAAGAAACATACAAAAACCAGGAGGACTAACAGGAGCATCAAAATCTTGATTAGTCAAACAAATAAGACTAGGAACACAAATTCTCAAATTAAACTTAGAACCATCATTATAAATCCTAAAAATAATATTATCCTTATCTAACTGATAAACCTTCTCTACCTTACCACCCTTCAAAACCTGCAATTCCTTAGATAAAAAAAACAACAAAGTAGATGATATTTCAAACGCCATAAAACAACAAATACTTTTTTCATTAAAAAATTATCGAATAAACAAATCAAAAAAAACGATGACGCAACATATTAAACAAAATCTTAACACCATCCAAAGGAGTAGTACCCTTATGAGCATCATGATAAATAGTTCTAATCTTAACCTCAGAAAACTTCAAACCATGCTTAGAAGCCCTAGCAATCATCTCACTCTCCATACCATAATCAGAAGAAAACCACCTAATCTTTTTATAAGCATCAGAAGAAAAACACCTAAAACCAGACTGAGTATCCCTAACACTCATAGAAAACAAGAATTTAGAAACACGCGTAAGAAAAATATTCCCCAAACGCATCGTAAAAGGCATATCTCTACCAAATTCCCGAAAACCAAAAACAACATCATTACCCTTCAAAGCAGAAACAAACTTCTTAATATCCTTAGCTTCATGCTGACCATCACTATCCATCAAAACAATAACACGAGCACCTTTACTAACAGCAAAATCACAACCAGTCCTCGTCGCAGCACCCTTACCAAGATTAACTCTATGCCTCAAAACAACAACACCGGCACTAAGAGCCTCATCAACACTAGAATCAAAACTACCATCATCAACATAAACAATATTCAAAAAACCCTCTTCCTTAACAGACTCAACAACTTTCTTAACGTGCTTCTCCTCATTAAAACCAGGAAGTACAACAAAAACCTTATCCATAAACAAACAATAAATACTAAACGTTTTAAAGCTTTTTGATAACAACAAAAAAATAAAAAAACATGAAAATCTTTATAAATCAAAATGTATTCCTAAATAATAGACGGTCAAAGCTACGTGGATATACCCGTTCTCGTTTCGAACACGGAAGTCAAGCACGTATACGTTCCGGCGCGTACTGCCTTCAAGGGTGGGAGACCCGGAAAGCTGTCTACCTTTCTAAGCACAAACTAAATATTTAAATAATCACACCAATACTAATAAGAAGTGGCAAAACCAAAAAGAAAAAAAATACACGAAGCACTATACTACCTAACAGTATTAATAACAATAATATTCATATCAGCCATGCTATTCTTCATAAGCCCAATACTATTCTTCGGACACTATTTCTACGTATACATAGTACTAATGACAATAGGAGTAACACTAGGCGCATTCCTAAAAGGATTCCTAAAAGACCTAGACGAACTAACACACAAACATCACGCAGGACTAATAATAATAGTACTAATAGCAGCAATGCTCAACTTTGTATCCTTAACAACAGCACTAACAATACACATAAACAAATCAATACATTTCTCAATACTAAGCGCGCTAATATTCACAATAAGCTTTTTAATACCTTACGCTTACCACTACTACAAAAAAGAGCGATAAAAAATGAACTTAAACATAATGGACTGGACTGAAACATATCTCAAATACAAAGACACAGTTCAAAGAAAAATAACAAAAATAACAAAAAACCCAGAAAAAGAAGAACTAATCTGCGAACTAAAAGACGGTACAATACACACATACATATGCAAAGACAACTTAGAAGACAAAGACACACAAAAAATAAAAAACAACAGAGTATCCTGCTTAAACACAAAAAAAAATGTTGATTGGGTAATAAAAAACTGGCAAGAAATAAAAAACACAGACACAATATTCTTATTCGCAAACCCCAAAAAAGCAATGCACTGGTCATTAAATCCAAAACTACACGACAGAATAACAGACAAAACAGCCCTAAAACAAGGATTAAAAACATTACTAGAATCAATACCGGAAATTTAAACCAAAAAAACAACCCAAAATTAATAAAACAAATAATATTTCTAAACATATGACTTCGCAAGAAACAAAAATAAGCACAGGATCCGACATAATGGACTGGCTACTAGAAGGAGGATACGAAAACGAAGTAATCACAACCATATACGGACCACCAGGAACAGGAAAAACAAATTTTTGCTTACTATGCATGGTAAATAATTACAACAAAAAAATAATATACGTAGACACAGAAGGATCATTCTCAATATCAAGAATAAAACAACTAGCAGACAACTACGAAGAAATACTAAAAAAAATAATAGTACTAACACCAACAAATTTCGAAGAACAAAAAAAAGTATTCGAAAAACTAAAAAACCTAGTAACAGACAAAATAGGACTAATAATAATAGACAGCATAGCCATGCTATACAGACTAGAAATAGGAATAACGAAAGACATATTTAAAGTAAACAGAGACCTAGGAGTACAACTAGTAAACCTAATACAAATAGCAAGAAAATTCAAAATACCAGTAATAATAACAAACCAAGTCTACGCCGACTTTGAAGACAAAAACAAAATAAACATGGTCGGAGGAGACATACTAAGATACGCAAGCAAATGCCTAATAGAACTACAAAGAACAGACACAGAAAAAAAAGCGATCCTTAGAAAACACAGAAGCCTACCAGAAGGAAAAGAAATCAAATTCACAATAAAAGACACAGGAATTTACGAAGCAGAAAACGAATAAAAAAAAGAAAAAAAATAATCATTCATCAGCAAAATCAACAACGTTATACTTAAAATCTTCAGGCTTAATCAAACCCTTTTTCTCAGTATATAATTTCGCTAACAAATAAAAAACTAAACCAAGACTCTTCTTACCCTTATTATTACAAGGAACAACAAAATCAATATTGTTAGTTTGATTATTAGTATCACACAAAGCAATAACAGGCAAACCAATCTTAATAGCATCTTCAACAGCGTTCTTATCAGGCCAAGAATCAGCAACTAAAACAATCTTAGCCTCAATAAAATTCTTCAAAGAAGGATTAGTCAAAACCCCAGGAGGATACCTCCCAGCAAAATGCTTAGTACCAGTAATCTGAGAAAACAACTTCACAGCTTTCCAACCAGTCTCACGCCTACAAACAACTAATATGTCCTCAGGAGCATAATTAGAAAGAAGATTAGCAGCCAACTTAATCCTTTCATCAATCTTCTGAACATTCAATACAGACAAACCATCAGGCCTAGTCTTATAAATAAAATTATCCATGTACTTAGTCCTAAACTTAGTCCCAATATGAATACCAGACTTCAAGTACTCATCATTAGGAATCAATAAAGCTTCATCACTCATTTTAACATCCTCCAAAACAAACCCCTAAGAATAAATCCGTGAATATTTTTTACCTCACACGGCATTCTCGAAACAAACAAGTCTCAAGGTCGGTTTTAAACACAGAAATAAACACGCATTTATAAATATTATTCTTAAAAAAAGAATTTAATCAAGCCAAGAATCAGGCTTCTTAAGCTTCTCAGGCAAATAATCACTAACAACAAAGTTCAAACCATGCTTCGCCAAAGCTTGCTGCTCAGCCCTCTTACCATTCTTCATAAGCTTAGACAAAGCATCCTGCCAAGACTTATGAGCATGAACAAAAGGATCATTCTTAATACCATCCTTAATACGTTTAATATCAACATCCTTCAAAGGATGAGTAGGCAACTTATAATCAGCAATATCATCAGGAGTAATACCTAAAAATTTTGCACGAGGAACACAAAAAAACTCATTAATATGAGCAGCATTACCACTACCCACCTTTAAAGTCCTATAAATATTCAAATAACCATAAGGATCACCATCAGTGAAAACAAACACATCAAGATCAGCATCATCACTCAACCTACGAATAAAACGCCGACAAGCACGAGTAGGAACACCACCCATACTAACAATTATACAATTAGCAGTCCTCCAAAAACCATGCTTATTCAAACGCTCAAACATACCATTAGTTTCAATAACAATCATACTCTTCGCCTTCGTTTCAAAACGCAAATGCTCAACATCACTAGGAATAGAATAAGCACCACTACCAAACCTAGTACAATCAATACGTAACTCCTCACCACTATTAGGATCCTTATCAATAACAACTAATTCACCAGCAACACTACCACCATGCTCATCTGCAATAAAACCAAGCTGTTCCCTATTAACCGAAAACATAGCCTCAATATCATCCATCACGGCGTCAGACTCATTTTGCTCCTTAAAACGAGCCTCATCCCAATTCTTACTAACATAATAAGCTTCCCTCTTAGTAGCAATGTCCTCAGTCTCAATCAAACTCTTAGACAAAGACATCACGCGAAGAGTCTGAGCAAAAGTCTTAACAGTATTAGCAGTAAGAGTTCTCTTCTTCATCAAACCCTTAAGCTCAAAAAAACCATCATTCTTATTATAAATAACATTATTAAGACTACGAACAGGAGCCTCAAGCTCAGCCTTATTACCCTTAAGAACATCATCCTTAAGCTTATCAGCAGAAGACTTAATCTTTTTAAGAGCATCATTCATCATTATCACCATCACTATCTTTACCAATACTAGCAAGATCCTCATCATAATCCAAGTTCTTAGAAGGATCAAACTTCAAATCCTCAACTTTACCACGAGTCTTCTCTAAAGTCTCACGAAGCTTATCCTCAAAAGAAACCTTATCAAAATCACCAATAATCTCAAAAATAGCATCACTAATATGAGGAATATAAGTCTCAATGTAACTACGCTTTTTCAACTCATCCCCCACGCGTTTCTTCTTATTAACATATTTACCAAGACTCCTACCAAGCTCCTGAATACACAACTTAATCTCCTTAATAAGTTCAGGATAATGAGCAATAGCCTCCTTAGCCTCACTAGTAAAAGGAACCCAAACACTAGCAACATGAATAACCAAAACAACAGGACCTTGAGGCATATTCCTACCAGACTGCTGCAAACCATACTGACGCCAAGAAGTACTAGTAACAGCTTCACTAATAGCACAAGCCCCTTGCTGATACAACAAAGGAACACGATTAGCAAACCTCATCAAATTAAGAGAACCCTCTTTAGGAATCAAACCACCATAAGCAATAGAACCCTCAATAAGAAAAGGATTACCTCTGTAAACCTGAGGAGAACGACTAACACTAGCATAAAACTCAGCATTAACCTCCTTCTTCAAACCTTTTTCAAGAAGCTCAGAACCAATAGGCACAACACAATCAGTAGGAGGCATCATAATCTTAGTATCCCTAATGGCCTTAACAAGCTTCTCAGCATGATCACGAGACATCTTAGAAGGCTTATCTTTACTAAGAATAGCAGCATTCTCAAGAATAGACTCAGCAACACTAGAACTCACACGAGAAAAATCACTCATCAAAAAACTCTTAACAGTTTTTTCTTTAGTAACAGAAAGCATCTTAATCATCATCCCTACTTCAACGCCATAAGGATGAGGCTTAATCTCCTTAGGCTGAACAGGCTTATCATCAGTAACCCTAACCAACAATAACTGATCACCCTTAGGAGGCTGATAAATAATAGTAACATGAGGATTAATAATAGCTGTTTCCTTCAAATACTCATCCACGCTTTGAGCACCCTTCATATAAGAAGACTCCAACTCCATCTCCACGCGAGTACCATGATCCTTATGCCAATCCCTAACAGAATCCACCAAGATCTCAGGTTCATTCTTCTGCGTATTAATCTTCAACTCATAGTAATGAGCAGGCTCATCAGGATGAATCTTACTAACAATCTTAGTAGCTTTACCAGTAGTAAGCTGAGAATACATAACAGCGGCACTAATACCAATACCTTGCTGACCACGCTGCATCTTCAATTTATGAAACTTACTCCCATAAAGAAGCTTCGCAAAAATCTTAGGAATCTGAGCCTTAACAATACCAGGACCATTATCCTCAACGACGACGCGATATTTATCATTGCCAAGATCAATAATCTCAACAATAATCTCAGGAAGAATATCAGATTCTTCACAAGCATCAATACTATTATCAACAGCTTCCTTAATAGTAGTAAGAAGAGCCTTACGCTTATTATCAAAACCTAACAAATGACGATTCTTTTCAAAGAATTCAGCGATACTAATATCGCGTTGAGCCTTAGCCAACTCATGAGCTTTAGCAGTGGCAGAACCATTACTCCGAGGAACGCCAGTATCATTATTAGTAAAATTTGAAAGAGAAACATCCTTTTCCATGAATAACAAGAAACCAATAAACCCTTAATAAAGCTTACGAAAAAAAAATAAAAAAAATAAATTACTAAAAACTCCTAGTTGGCTTATTCTTAGCAAAACAATCTCTACAATAAACAGGCCTATCACCTGACGGCTTAAAAGGAACTTCACATTCTGCCTGACAACCTGCACACACAGCTTTATGCATTTCTCTAGGACCACCAAAAGGTCTTGATGAACCACCTTGTCTGTTATTAAATCCGCCTTGTCTTCCAAAGCCAGAATCTCTTCTGTTATTATTTTCTCTTCTCATTTTATTACTAACCTTCCTTCACTTTTAGAAACCGACAAAAAAATCAAAAATTTTTGAAACAAGTCCCTAAACAAGTAGAATAAGAGTTCTATTTATAAAATGTGTTAGAAAAAAAAACAAAAAAATAATATTATTTAGAATCACTCCAAGCAGCAACACCAATCATAACCAAACCCACAAAAGGTATCAAGAACAACAAAGCCCACCATCCAGGTCTCTTAATTTTTTTAAACAAATACCACATCCAAACAATAACCATTACTTGAAAAGCAACACTGGCAAGAACATTAACATAAGGAATAAACATCCCTATGATTAACAACCAAGGCCACCAATGTAAACCAGAAGCTTGATAAGCAATAATTAAAGGACCGACAAAAGGAATCCAAGCAAGTTCAGGCGACTTCAATTTAGCTTTTCTACCAATAGCCATATAAGCAAAACCAAGATAAACATAAAAAGCCAAACCAATAATTATAGCAACAAAAATCAAACCAGCCAAAAGCGCAAAAACACCCTCAGCACCTCCATTAATAAATAATTCATCCATAATAAACATCCTTCTTAAAGTAATAAAGATAAAAAATTATATAAACTTTTTTAAAATAATTATCAATCAGGAAAAGTTTTTAAAAAACAAAAAAAATCATAACATAAAATGAAAATAATAGATCCTTGGGGAAGCACACTACCATCTGATTACACAAAAATCATGAAAGACTTCGGATTAGAACAATTCTCAAAAAACATGTTCCCAAAACCAAACAGGGCAATGAGAAGAGAAGTAATATTCGCAGGAAGAGACCTAAAAATAATAAGTGACTGCATAAAAAACAAGAAACCATTCTACGCACTAACAGGAATAATGCCTTCAAACGAACAAATACACCTAGGAAACAAATTAGTAGTAGAAAACTTAAGATACTTTCAAGACCAAGGAGCAACAGTATACATATTAATAGCGGACCTAGAATCAATGGTAACAAGAGGAATAACACTAGAAGAAGCCAAAAAAAGAGCATTAAATTTTCACGTGCCTGCATACATAGCATTAGGATTAGATCCCAAAAAAACATTTTTTTATTTTCAATCAGAAAACATAGAAGTAGTAAAACTAGGATTTGAATTTGCACAAAAAATAACACTCAATGAATTCAAAGGACTATACGGAGTAGCAGAACCGGGAAGAATAATGGCTGCAGTAACACAAGCAGGCGACATATTATTTCCACAACTAAAACAGAAAATGCCTGGAATAATACCTGTAGGCATAGACCAAGATCCTCACATAAGACTAACAAGAGACATAGTTTCCAGATTCAAAAAATACAAATTCTTCGCGCCATCATCACTATACAACAAATTCACACCATCCTTAGATGGGGACTTAAAAATGAGTAAATCAAAACCAGAATATGCAATTAGTTTACCAGAAGATCTAAAAACAGTAAAAAAGAAAATAATGCGCGCATTAAGCGGAGGAAGAGACACATTAGAAGAACACAGAAAACTTGGAGCTATAATAGAAAAAGATATGTGCTTCGAATTACTAAAACAACACTTAATAGAAGATGATGAAGAATTACAAAAAATATACGAAGAATACAAATCAGGAAGAATGCTCTCAGGAGAATTAAAACAACTAACATATGAAAAAATGGAAGAATTCATGAATAATTTTAACCAAAAACTAGAAAAAGCAAGAAAAGAAATAAACACGCTAAATTTTATAAAGTTTTAAATAAAACAAAAAAAACAATACTAATAAGTAAAAAAAGAGGTGTTCGCGTTGAAAAAAATAAGAGATAATTGGGCTCCGTTAAGTGCAGGATTCATGTTAACAAGCATACTAGGATTTTTCATATCAATATGGTTAATAATGGACTTATCCGCGACGTGGGGATTCACTATGACTTTATTCTTCGTAATAATGTTTATATCATCAATGATAAGCATGACAAAAGCAGAACCAATACCTGAACACATGCAACACCTAGCAATACACGAACCAAAAAAAGCATATGAGCCATTCACAAAAAAACTAAAACCAGAACAACCAACAAATAAAATAAGATGGTACGAACCACTATATTACGCGTACATATTATTCTGGATATACTACTTAATACATTACTTCGCAGGCACCATAGATTACACACATTTCAACTTAGCAATAATATTCTTCACATTAACAATATACTTCGCGATAGTATTCATAATAGATGCTTTTTCAAAAGAATCCATACCAACATGGGAACAAGTAATGTTTGCAATAATAATCATAATAACATCAGGATACGGAGCAATATTTTTCCCTATAGCACCAATAGGAACAATGATATATTATGCACACACAAAAATACTAGAAAGAAGTCACTTAACCAAGTAAGCAACACCTTCATGTTCAACCAAAAAAACAGAATCGTCTTTACCAACAACAATATTTAAAGGATTAAGAACCTCAACTACTTCATAAGAATTCTTACTCAAAACACTAACAGGATGAGTGCTAATAACAGAGGTCTTCTGCTTCTTAAGAATTTCATATTTATGAAAATCAACAGGATTATACTTCAAAGAAAATTTCTTACCAGTTCTCAAATTAATACACCTATTAAACTTACCTAGATTATTAATAAAAATTAAATCATCAATAAACACAACAACATCAAATTTCTTAAAAGGAGGAATATGAACAACAACATTAACTCTGAACAATTCTTTACTACTAATTTTATCCTGCGTAAATAACTGAGCATTAGAATCCATAAAAGCACCGTATTCCTCAACAATTTTCTCAGCGACTCTACCAAGAAACTTCTTACTAACAAAATAATAATCAACACTATCTTTCTTATCAATTATTTTATTAACGTAAACTTCACTCATAGAATCAATCAAATTATTAACAAAAATCTTAACGCTTTTATCAGCATTTCTTAACTGAAGGATACCTTCAAAATAATTAGAACCAACCTTACTAAAACCAGGAGAAGAAGTAATCTCAACACTAACAGGAATAACAAATTCATTATCATCAACAAGAACAACAACATCAAAATCCTTCTTCATACCAGTTTTACCGATAATATCATCATACTCATCCAGACCCTTCAAAACACGCACTTTTTTCTTTAAAGATTTACTAACAACTAATTCAGAAACCTTTCTTAAATCATCAAAAAAAGACCATTTACCTTTAAAAAAATATTTACCACTAGGACAAAGCTTAATATTAATAGGCTTAAATTCCAAAGTAACAGGATCACAATCATTACAAAACACTCCCTTACTAATACTAATTCCACACTTAGGACAAAACTTATTCATAATAACACAGAAATATAAAAGAATATATAAATGTAACACGGATTCAATACTAAAGATGAAAAAGAAAAAACCTAAACGAGACACAATACCACAAAAAATATGGTACTTCATATGGCATGACGACTCAATAATAAGTTGGATAGTAAACGTAATACTGGCTTTCTTAATAGTAAAATTCATATTTTACCCTGGACTAAGCATAATTACGGGAACACCACTTCCCTTAGTAGCAGTAATAAGTCCTAGCATGGAACACCGCGTCTCAACAGAAACAAGCACTCCCATAATATGCGGAGGACCAACAGACAAACAAGGAAAATTAAACTTAGAAGATTGGTGGATTGAATGTGGGAGCTGGTACGAAATAAACACAGAAATAACACTACAAGACTTTGAAAAGTTTCCACTAAAAAATGGTTTTAACAAAGGAGATATAATACTTCTAAGAGGAACAAAAAAATTAAGTGTAGGCGACATAATAGTATTCGAATCAAAAAAACCATACCCTATAATACACAGAATAATAGAAAAAAACGAAATGATAAAAACAAAAGGAGATAATAACGCAGGACTAATAATGGACTCGGAACTAAACGAAGAAAACATAACAAGAGACTTAATAATAGGAAAAGCATACGCAAGAATACCTTACTTAGGATATGTAAAGATATGGTTCACCAACTTCATAAACTTATTTATTAACTAAAAGTCTACAACAAAAAAAGAAGGGGTCGTGGTCTAGCTTGGTATGATACGTGCCCGGGGCGCACGTGATCGGGGGTTCAAATCCTCCCGACCCCATAAAAAAAGATGACAAAATATAAAAACTCATACCACAAAAACATTATTTATGAACAATAAAGAATCAGAACACTTATTATATCAAGAAATAGAAAAAGAAACAAACACAGAAAATAAAAAAAATAAATTATTACAAATAAACGAAAAAATAAAATCAAGAGTATTTTTAAGACTTCACGTAACAACACAAAAAGAAATACTATTCTTACTAAAAAAAGAAGAAATACTAGATTTACTAAAATACATGGATCCTGACGAAGTAACAGATGTCTTACAAAGAGTATCAGAAGAAACAAAAAGAAAAAAAATATTAGAAGAATTACAAGAAGAAACAAAACACAAAGTAGAATTCTTATTAAGATTCCACCCAGAAACAGCAGCAGGGCTGATGAGCTTAGATTATGTAGTAGCATCAAGCAAACAAACACTATTAACCGTTAACAAATTAGTAGTAAAACACGAAAAAAGAACAGGAAAATTCCCAACAATATTAGTAGAAGAAAACGGAGAAATAATAGGGGAACTACCAGGACACTTCTTAACAACAAAAAAACCAAAAGAAAAAATAAAAAATCACTTAATAAAAATACACACAACCAAATATGACGAGTCACAACAAGAAGTAATAAAAAAATTCAGAGAAACAAGACACGATAAAATAATAGTGATGGACGACACTGACTTCGTACTAGGAATAATTTATTCAGACGACATACTAAGACTAATACAAGATGAACCAGACAAAAGCCTATATTCATTCGCAGGACTAAAAAGAGAAGAAACAATCAACGACACAATAAAAGAAAAAGTAAAATACAGATACAAATGGCTAATAGTAAGCCTAATAGCATCCTTCGTCGTAGCAGCAACAATAATACCCTTCGAAAAAACAATAGAAAACATGGTACTACTAGCAATATACTTACCAATCGTAGCAATGATGGGAGGAAATGCAGCGACACAAACACTAGCAGTAGTAATAAGAGGACTAACACTAAATCAAATCAATTCCAAAAACGCCAAAAAAATAATACTAAAAGAAATAACCGCGGGAATAATAAACGGAATGATAGTAGGAATAATAGTAGGAATAATATCAGCAATACTAAACCAAACAATCATGTTCGGCGTAGTAATAGGACTAGCAATGATATTCAACTTATTCATCGCAGGATTATTTGGCTCACTAATACCATTAATAATAAAAAAATTAGGAAAAGACCCCGCGTCATCCGCAATAATGTTCATCATCACAGCAACAGACATATTCGGATTCTTCTCATTCCTAGGATTAGCGACAATATTACTATGAAAAATTACTTAAGACGAACCACTTCTAAATTCCTAGGAGCATCAGTTTCAATCCTGAACTGCTTATGAATAGAACTCGCCAAATCAGTACAACGACTACTCTCGCCATGATTCACCAAAACACGCTTAGGCCTAGGATTAAGCTTCTGCAAGAAACTCATCAATTCACGACGATCAGCGTGACCCGAAATCTCGATCTTAAGAACTTCCATCTTAATATTAAGAACTTCCTCTCTTTGACCTTCACGGAAAATAATTTCACGTTCACCACGTTGAATCCTACGACCAAGAGTACCCTCGCCCTGATAACAACTAAAAACTAAGCTATGACGCTTATCACCACCAAGCTGTTTCAAATACTCAACAGAAGGACCTCCTTGAAGCATACCACTAGTAGCAAGAATAACACAAGAACCCTCTTCCTCAATGATATAAGTTCTTTCCTTAGAACTACCAACTTGCTTAATTTTCTCATTCAAAAAAGGATTATTCTCCCTATGAAAAACTTGTTGCCTAATAGTACTATTCAAATACTCAGGATACGCGGTGTGAATAGCAGTAATATCCCAAACCATACCATCAATATAAATAGGAATACTAGGAATAACCCCGTCCTGAACAAGCTTCTCAACCATTACAATGATTTCTTGACCACGACCAGTACCAAGAGTGGGAATCAAAACCTTACCCCCTCGCTTAACAGTATCAACAATAATTTGCTCCAAAATCTTATCCTGATCACGAATAGAAGCAGCAATATTATCTCTACCACCATAAGTCGCTTCTACCATAACAGTCTCTAAACGAGGAAACTGAGTAGCCGCAGGACTCAACAAACGAGTCTTCGCAAACTTAATATCTCCTGTATAAAGCAAATTATGCAAACCATTACCAATATGAATATGAACCATGGCACTACCAAGAGTATGACCTGCATTATATAAAGTAATCCTTACATCAGGAGTAATATCCGTAACTTCTTCATAATCCAAAGAAATACTATGTTTAACCATTTCTTTAACTTCATCACTAGTATAAATAGGATCCTTACCCTCGCCGCGCTGAATTTTTACAACATCCAACTGAAGCAAACTCATAATGTCGCGAGTAGGATGCGTACAATAAACAGGACCACGATAACCAAACTTAAACAAATAAGGAACAAGACCAGAATGATCAACATGAGCGTGACTAACAATAATCGCGTCTAACTCAGAAATCTTAAGCTCAGGAGCCTCAAGAAAAGGATAAGCCTCATCCTGAGAAGAAACATCAATACCACAATCCAACAAAACTCTGGACTCAGGCGTTTGAAGAAGCATACAACTCCTACCAACCTGCCGACCACCACCTAAATAACTAATACGAATCCACTGATTTCTCTTCTCACGAATCCAACCATTATAAATACGCTCACCAGTTTTATGTAAAAACTTCCGACGGTAATCACTATTCTGATAAAGAACAGAACGAATATTCTCAATGATTTGACTTCTAATCAAAGGATTCCTCTTAATAACAGGAACCCAAAAAGTCTCAGCTTTAATCCTATGCAAATATTCACCATTTTTACCTATAGCCAAACCAGGCCTTTCAGCTTCAACAATAACAACAGAACGCTGAGGATCAAACAAAACCTGATCAACCGCGGCCTCTTCCCCAATAATATCCCTAATGATTTTCTCAGCTTTTTCCTGATCAATACAAAGCTCAGGATCAGGCCTCAACTCAATACGTTTCTTAATCTTATTAACAATACTCTTAATAATACTAACACCATCAAAAACAAAATCTTTGTTCTTAGTATACAAAACAATATTAGCACCCTCAAAAACAGCATCACTAATCTTCCCATCCGGGATATCCTTAAGGATTTCTTTTAAAATATCTGTAGTCAATAGAATTACCTCTCAAAAAATTTTTTTTTCATTTATATGTTGTTCCATTATTTTTTATAAAATTATTTTATTAAAAAAAATTAAAATAAAAACAATTAGTTCAAAGAACCACTAATCATTTTGTTATGCTTCTTAATGCCATCTTTACCAATAACAAAAACATCCACTCCTTCCCCACTAGCAGAATCTCTTTGAAGAGCAGCATTAATCGCACGATAAGCAAGAGAAACACCATTCTCAACACTTAAATCAGACTGCCACGCATCCTCTAATAAACCCATAGCGAAAGTAGAACCAGAACCTGAAGCTAAATAACCCTTAGCTTTACTATTACTGTTAACGCCGGTTAAAGCACCATCTGGATAAATATCATAAAGCTGAAAACCATTTTCAACATCATAACCACCAAACAAGAAATGACAAACACCGCCAAAACCGCCGTAACTACGAATATTACTGTAATTAAAATTAGCCAATAAATTAGCAGCTTCCTTCACATTAGGCTTTCTATTAGTACGAACTTCTTTAAGCTTAAGCTCAGCCTTCAAATATTTAACCAATAACTGAATATCAGAAACAGTACCAGCAGTAGTCAAAGCCATATTAGGCATAATCTCAATAACTTTTTCAATATCCTTATTAGCAATTAAATGACCAGCAGTAGCTCTCTTATCAGCAGCTAAAACTACTGCGTCCTTACAAATAATACCGATGGTTGTTGTACCTGTCTTAAGATTTTCTCCCGTCATAATTTCATTACCTCAAAAAATTTTTTTTCTTTTTTTGTTTTGATTATCCTTACGAACAATATGTCATGCTTTGCTTTTGTTATTAGAACCTTTTTTCTCCAGGTCTAAAAGAAACACAAATAAAATAATTTTCCAACCCTTAAAACAAAAGATAGCGGGGCTTTATTTAAATAATTTTTGAATTTTAAATAAAAATCAAGAAAAAATACAAATAATCACTCCGCAGAAACCAATCCTTTTTTTAATTTAGCCAAACAAATAGTAATATCCTCAAAATGAGCTTCCTGCTCTAAATCAATTCTGCGCTGAGTATCCAAATATAAAAGAGGAATAAAAGTATAAATCTTCTCTTCTTTATCCTCTGATTTTAATAATTGAGAAAATTGAACGTGCTTAACAGTTTCTAAAGTTTTCTGAATCTTCTTATACAAATCATTAATTACAACAGTCATATCTTTATCTTTCTTAGGAACCTTAACTTTTTTAGCAACATTACTTAACTTTCTTATATGGCGTTTCTGATCACCCTCAAGAGCTTTTTCTAAAGCTTCCACTAAGTCATAAACAGAAACTTTTCGTTTCCTAGGTTGAGGAGTCCTATACTTCAAAACAGGTTTTTCTTTTTGAACAACAACATCAAAAGAAGAATCATCCAAAAAATCCAGAACATCATCGTCTTGAGGAGTAATAAGATTATTTAAAAACACAATGTCTTCTTTAAGAAGCTTATCAGATTTAATTTTCAAAAAGAAAGCGGCGGCAAGAATAATTTTACCAGATAAACGAAAATCCATTTTCTTCATTTCTTTAAGTAAAGAAACAAATTTCTCAGCTAAAACAGAAACATCAACATCCCAAGGATCCATTTTTTCAGTCTTAATCAAATCATAAATAATATCTTGCCAAGTAATCTCGTCTTTATCAAATAACATCTCAAAAATGTCATGTTCCTTATTTCCTGGTGTGACGGGGGCCTCAATCATGGTATATCAAAAAGCTATACTAATATATAAACATTACTCTTAAGATACTTAATCTCAAGAAAAAAGATGAAAAAAACACAAAAAAATGGTGCGGAGTGCAGGATTCGAACCTGCGTAAGCACTAAGCTAACAGGTATCCTATCATTCATCACCAAAAAGGTTCATCATACCTGATCCTAAGCCTGTCCCGTTTGACCACTCCGGCAACTCCGCGCAACAAAAAGAACCACCAAGATATTTAAAAAACTTTCCTTCACCCACCAAAAACAAAAAACCTTTAAATACAAAAAATACAAAAACAAACATGGCAATACCAAAAAACGCAAAAAAAGTATTTCAAGGAATAATGTTCGACGTATACCAATGGGAACAAGAACAATTTAACGGTACAACCAAAACATTCGAAGCAATAAAAAGAAAAGAAAGCGTACAAATAATAGCAACAAAAAACAACAAAATAATATTACTAGAAGAAGAACAACCATTCACAGGAAAATTCTTAGCACTACCAGGAGGAGTATGCGAAACAAACAACCCAGAAGAAGACGCGAAACGAGAATTACAAGAAGAAACAGGACTCACAACAAAAAAATTTAAATTATGGAAAAAAACAAGATTCTCAACAAAAATAGAATGGAACACATACTATTATACAGCAAAAAACTGCGAAAAAACACACCAAACCCAATTAGACGCAGGAGAAAAAATAACAGTTCACGAACTAAACTTTGAAGAATTCATAAAAAAAGTAATATCAGAAGAATTCAGAAACAAAGAATTCAAATACATGATACTACAAATGATGCACGAACACAAATTAGAAGAATTCAAACAACAAATATTCTAAAAACACAGACAACTTTTAAAAAAGAACAAGTATTCCTTAAAAACAATGGAATACAGCCTAGAATTAAAAATCCCAAAAGAAAGAGTCGCAGTTCTAATAGGAAAAAACGGAGAAACAAAAAAAGAATTAGAAGACTACACACAAGCAAAAATAGATATTGACTCAAAAGAAGGTGACGTAAAAATAACAGGTCTTGACTCCTTAAAAATGTACTCAGCAAAAGAAGTAATAAGAGCAATAGGAAGAGGATTTAACCCAGAAATAGCAAAACTACTATTCAAACAAGATTACATACTAGAAATAATATCACTACTAGACTACGTAAAACACAAAGGACACTTCGAACGAATAAAAGGACGAGTAATAGGAGCAAACGGCAAATCCAGAGAAACAATAGAAAACCTAACCCTAACATATATATCAGTGTACGGAAAAACAATAGGAATCTTAGGAAGAGCAGAAGACGTAATAATAAGCAAAAAAGCAGTCGAAAACTTACTATTAGGAAGTCCACACGCAAACGTATATAAATGGCTAGAAAAAAACAGAAGAAACATGAAAGAAAAAGAAGCCCTAAACTGGTAAACTAATACAAGAAAGAATCACTATACTCCTCAATAATATAATTCTCTAAAACACGACTACAAAAAAAAGACTCAATCTCATCCAAATCCTCACAATAAAAACCATTCTTAATCTCTTCCAAATAACAAGCTTCCTTCAAAGAAATCTCCCGTAAAGACAAACAAGAATCATCAACAACATCAACACTAGGCACAACAACAGAAGAATCATCAACAGAAACACCAGAAAAATCATTATAAATCAACAACAAACTAAGAGACAAAACAACAATTAACAAAACAACAACAATCAAACCAGTCCTCAAAACCTTCCTCTTAAAACCATAAACCTCAGAAATAACACGATCAACATCCGCACGATCCCAACCATTAAGAAGCAAACCCTGCTTCAAACGAGAAGGATCCTCACCACGAATAGCCTGCTCCTTAACAAATTTCTTTAAAGTATTATAAGACAAAAAAATTCCACCTCAACAAAAACAATAACACCTACTTTTTTTAAACTTTTCCCAAAAAAAACAATTACTTCTTATTCTTCTCAACCAAAAACTTATCAATAACACGCTTCACAACAACATCCTCATCAATACTCAAAGAACGAAAAGCCCTAAAAACATTCTTCAAATCCCTACGAAGCAACTCCTCAGAATCCCTATCATTCAAAACAGTAGCCTGACTAAAATCAATAAAAACAGGATTCTCCTCAAAATTAAGAATATTAAAATCAGACAAATCACCATGAACCAAACCAACCTCTAACAAACCAATAACACCTTCAATAACCTTATCAAAAAAAGCCATAGCATCAACAGGAAAAGAATCCTTCAACATAGGAGAAGGAACACCATCACCACCAATAAAATCCATAACAATAACATTATCCCTAAAAACAATAGGAGAAGGAACTCTAACCTTAGAACGAGCAACCAACAAATTACGATACTCACGCTGAACCCAACTAAAAACAACCTTACGCTTCTGATTCTCCAAACCAACAAAACGAGGATCAGACCTAATATAAGAATACATCTTATTAAAATTACAATTCTCCAAACGATAAATCTTCACAGCAACCAAAGAACCATCCTCGCGAGAAGCCAAAAAAACATTAGCCTCCTTACCAAGAGCAACAGGCTGAGTCAACTCCACAAAATAACCCTGATTAGACAAATCAAAAATAACCCGATTAGTAAAAGAATCAAAAACATTCTTAAAAATCTTCCACTCCTCACGACCCTTACGAGACTTACGAACCATAACCAAAGAAAAACAAACAAGTATAAAAAAGATACTAAAAAAAAATAAACATATTTAAAAAAAACCAGAGTCTACCACATAATACACCACGAATACACACACGAAAATCAAAGTATTTTCGGTCGCGTTCGTTTCACTTACAAGCGTTCCTGCCACGATCGCATAACCTGGTATTGCGCTGGCCTTGAGAGCCAGTTCCTTCGGGAGTTCCCGGTTCGAATCCGGGTCGTGGCGCCTTTTTTTCTTAACAAAACCTTTATATACTTACACACAAGATAAATTTTCATATGCGCTTAGAATTTCACGGCGCCGCGAGAGAAGTGGGACGTAGTTGCATAGAACTAACAACTACGCAAGGCAGTAGGTTCTTATTAGATATAGGTATCAAATTCGGAGAACACGGCTTAATTTTTCCTGAAAAAGTATTAGATGTTCCACACATAGACGGAACATTCATAACGCACGCACACCTAGATCATTCAGGAGGATTACCTTTATTCGAACATAAACAATTACACGGACCAATATTCTGCACAGCACAAACATTATCAGCAACAAAAATACTACTAAGAGACTCATACAAAGTAGCAAGAATAAAACACTTACACCCAGCATATAACAATTCAGACCTTAAAGAAGTACAAAAAGATGCACAAATAATAGATTTTGATAAATGGTACAATCAAAAAGACATAAAATTCATGTTTCTAAACGCAGGACACATACCAGGAAGCGCGATGATACTAATAGAAGCAGACAACAAAAGATTACTATACACAGGAGATTTTAACAATAGAGACACAGCCTTAATGGAACATGAAATAATAAACCCTGTTTTAAAAGAAAAACAATTAGATGTACTAATAACCGAATCAACTTACGGACACAGAGAATTACCAAATAATAAAGAATTAGAAACAAAATTCATAGAATCAATAAAACAAACACTAGCAAAAGGAGGATCAATAATAATCCCAACCTTCGCACTAGGAAGAGCACAACAAATACTAATAATGTTAGCAAAAGCAGAACTTAATACCAAAATATATTTTGACGGATTATGCAATAAACTAACACGACAAATATTAGAATCACCTTCAAAGTACTTAAGAAACAAAGAAATATTAAACGACGCGTTTTACAACGAAGTAGAATGGATACATTCTGAAAAAAGAAGAAAAGACGCAATGAAAAACCAAGGAATATTCATAACAACTTCAGGAATGATACAAGGAGGACCTGTGATGAGTTACATAAAAGAAATGTGGCATGATGAAAAAAACAAAATAATATTAATGGGTTTTCAATGTAAAAGAACGAACGGAAGACACTTAATAGACGAAGGATACATATATTTAGACGGGTGGAAAACGTACGTAAAATGCGAAGTTGAAAAATACGATTTTTCAGGACATACAGATCATCACGGAATACGAAGATTAGTAACAGAATTAAAACCTAAACACGTGTTTTTTCAACATGGAGATGAAGAATCAGTATTATGCTTAAAAGAATGGGCTGATAAAGAAGTAGGAGGAAACAACTACGCACCAAAAGTTACAGAACAACACGAAATACAATAAAAAAGCATTTTAACACGAGCAAAAACAACAAAAAAACTTTTTACTCCTCGCGAAGAGTGTAAAAGATTTAAAAACAAAGAGAATAATCGAATAGTATACGCGAAAAAAAGATTAAATAAAAAGAGGTAAAATTAATGTTTGATTTCTTACATAAGAAAAAAGAAGAGTCTAATAAAACAGAAGACCCTGAAAACCAACCAAAAAACAAAGATTTTAGCTCACAAGGATTTAAAGCACCACCAAAACCACCAGTAATCAATCAAAACAATCAACAACCACCACAATCAAGTCTTGACCAGTCAAATCAAAACATGATGCAACAAGAACAACAAACAAACCAATCAAGCCCACAACAATTTAACAATCAACAACCATTTCAACAACCAATTCCTGATAAACCAAATCAAAACATGATGCAACAAGAACAACAACCACAAGAACCAACAATAAACAAAGAACAAAAAGAAAATCAAGAAGTATCATTCGAAATACCAGACTTCACAGAAGAAGAACTAGACTTAAGCATAGATCTAAGCGAAGAACAAGAAAAACCAAAATATAAAGAAATAGAAGAACAAAAAACAGTATTAATAAACGAACAAGAAGAATCAGATGACGAATTACCAGAATTTGAAATAGAAGAACAACAATACGAAGAAGAACCATTCGACGAAGACCCAACAGAACAGCAACCAAAAGAAAAAGAAGAACTACCTATATTTAAAGTAACAACAGAAAATAATTATAGGTTCATATCCAAAAAAGAATACAAACAAATACTATCATCAGTAATGCTAACAAGAAAAGAAACACAATTAATGAGAGATAAACAAACAGAATTCCCAAAAATAGACGTGATGATAAAAAGACAATTCCAAGACGCAGAAAAAGACATGAACACAATACGAGAAAGTCTAATAAACACAGACAAAATATTATTCGAATAAAAAAAAGGTGAAAAAATGGAAGAAAAATCCTTATTTATAAAACTAGAAAAATACAAAGAAGTCAACGACTTATTCCACAGAATAGAAAGAACAAAAGAACAAACTAGACAAAAAATAGAATTAATGAAAAAACTAATGATAAAAGAAAAATCACTACTAGAAGACTTCGAAGAATCACTAAACAGAGCAGACACATACATGGAAGACGCAAGAAGACTACTAGACAAAGAATAAAAAAATGGGATACTATTACGAAATAAAAAAACCAGAAGAATTCAGATATAGTGTAATCAGCAGTATAAAAGAATGCTTATTATTACAAGGAGAACACGAAAAATTAGTACTAATAAGACAAGCAAAAAAAGACTTGTTTAATGAAATAACAAAATCATCAAAAGAACTAGAAGAACTAACAAAAGCACTAGAACAAATACTAACACCAGACGAACTAACACAAGGAATAAAACAATCAATAGAAAGAGAACAAAGAACAACAAAAAAAGAATACGACTACGAAGAAACAATCAAACCAAAAAAAATAAACGAAGAACTAAAAAGAAACATAACAAAAACAAGAACCCTAGACTTATTAGACTTCGAATACACACTACAAAACATAGAAAAAAAATTAGCAGACATAAAAAGAAACTAAAAAAATTCTAAGAATAAAAATTTATAAACAAAAAACAACTCCTAAAAAAAAATACGCGGGGGTAGCAAAGCCTGGTCAAATGCGCTAGACTCAAGTAACTAAAATAATAATAACTTGAGTGAAGAGTCCAAAAAAAGACAATGAAAAAAAAAGCAACAAGCTTTATTCCACTAAGAAAAAATTTTGCTAACAAGCAAAAAGTTTGAGGAATCTAGTCCCTTAGTGGGTTCGAGGGTTCGAATCCCTTCCCCCGCACCTTTATTCTAAAAGTGCTCCTTCAGTTATTCGAACGTGCTCAAAAATACACATAATAATTAATCTAACATAATAAAAACAGCACTAAAAACATACAAAACCTTTTTAAATCAACTAGTATTTCCAAGAATTTAACGAAATCAAAAAACAAAAACTGATTCGTAGAAAAACAGGACCTGAAAAGAGGTTTTTGAAATCACAAGTGATTTCTACACAAAAACTTCAACAATAGGCCCATTAAAAAAAGAAATCAGCCAATAGCTGAAAAAAAACATAAGAGAATTAGACTAAAATGGCAAAAAAAGGAAGACCAAGATATGGAAGTATGGGTGTATGGCCAAGAAAAAGAGCAGCACGCCCCTATGCTAGAATAAGATCCTTTCCAGAAATAAAAGAAGCCAAACCACTATTTTTCCCAGCATACAAAGCAGGAATGACAAGAATAGGCGTACTAGGAATGGACAAAAACAAAACAAACTTTGGAATAGAAGAATCACAAGCAGTAACAATCCTTGAATGCCCACCAATAAAAATCGCGAGCATGAGATTATACAAAAAATCCAACAACAAAAAAATAGTATCAACACAAATCAATTTCAAAACAGATAAAGAATTATCAAGAAAAATATCAAAAATAAACGAAGAAAAAATATCATCTTCTAAAGACTTAGAATCAATAAAAATAGAAGATTACTCAGACCTAACAGTTCAAGCATACACGATGCCTAAACAAGCAGAACTGAAAAAAACACCAGAACTATTCGAATTAGAATTAGGCGGATCAATACAAGAAAAATTAGAATTTGTAAAAAATAAAATAGACAAAACAATAACGGTAAACGAAGTACTAAAAGAAGGACAATTAATAGATGCACATGGAGTAACCAGAGGAAAAGGATTCCAAGGACCAGTAAAAAGATTCGGCATAGGATTAAAGAATCATAAATCTGAAAAAGGACAAAGAGCACCAGGATCCGTAGGAAGCTGGATAGGACAAGCACACGTAGCTCACAGAGTTGCAAGAGCAGGACAAACAGGTTACCACGTAAGAACACAACATAACAATCTAATAATGAAAATAAGTGACAAACCAGACGAAATAAATCCTAAAGGAGGATTCATAAATTACGGATTAGTAAAAGCACCGTACATAATGATAAAAGGTTCACTTCAAGGTCATAAGAAAAGACTATTATTCTTAGCAGAACCAATAAGGAAACCATCAAGAAAAATAAATTTCACAACAGACATGATAAAATATGTGAGTAAAGAATCACATCAAGGAAGATAAAGGGATTAGTAATGGAACTCAAAATACTAAACAAAGAAGCGAAAGAAACAAGCAAAATAAAATTGCCTGATCAATTCAAAGAACAAGTAAGAACAGATCTAGTAAAAAGAGCAGTACTAGTAATACAAGCAAGTAATAGACAAAGATACGGAGCTAGTCCAGAAGCAGGTAAAAGAGCATCTGCATATGTATCAAAAAGAAGAAGAGCATACAAAACCACGTATGGAATAGGACAATCAAGAACACCAAGAAAAGTATTATCAAGAAGCGGAACCAGAATGAACTGGGTAGGAGCATTCGTACCACAAACAGTAGGAGGAAGAAGAGCACACCCACCAAAAGCATCAAAGATATGGACTCAGAAAATAAACACAACAGAAAACAGAAAAGCAATCAGAAGCGCATTATCCGCAACAATGATTCCAGAATTAGTAAAAGCAAGAGGACACATAATACCTCAAACATACCCTTTCGCAATATCAGACGAATACAACACAATAAACAAAACATCAGAATTAAAAAAATCACTAAAAACATTAGGACTAATTGAAGACATAGAAAGAGCAACAACAAAAAAAGTAAGAGCTGGAAAAGGTAAAGCAAGAGGAAGAAAACACAGAACAAAAAAAAGCATACTGTTCGTAGTATCACAAGACTCAGAATTAACAAAATCAGCAAGAAACCTGCCAGGATGTGAAGTAATCAAAGTTAAAGAACTAAACGCAGAAATATTAGCACCAGGAACAGTACCAGGAAGATTAACACTATTCACAGAATCCGCACTAAAAAAAATAAAAGAAGACTCACTATTTATGAAAACAACAAAATCAACAAAAGAAGAAAAAACAGAAACAAAAAAAACAATCACTAAGAAAACAACTAAGAAAGTAACAAAAAAAGAATCAGGAGATAAAAAATGAGTAATCACCCAGTAATCAAATACCCATTAGCAACAGAAAAAAGCATAAGACTAATGGAATCAGAAAACAAACTAATCTTCATAGTAGGAACAAGCGCAAAAAAACCAGAAATAACAAAAGCAATAGAAGATGAATTCAACGTAAAAATAACTAAAGTAAGAACATTAATAGATACAAAAGGAAGAAAAAAAGCATACGTAACATTTTCACCGGAAACACCGGCAATAGACGTAGCAACCAAACTAGGCTTAATGTAAGGTTAAAAAATGGGAAAAAACTTAATACAACAAAGACGTGGAAAAGGCTCCGGAAGATTTAGAGCACCAGATTTCAGGTACAAAGGAGAAATCAAAATGCTAAACAAATCTTCATACACAGTTAAAAACTTAATAAGATGCCCAGGACACAGCGCACCACTAATAGAAGCAGAATACGAAGACAAATCAACAAGTCTATTAATAGCCCCAGAAGGCATAGCAATAGGAGACAAAATAGATTTAACTTCACAAGAAATAAAACCAGGAAACATAATTCCACTAAAAGATATACCTGAAGGAACCAATATTTTTTGCATAGAACTAAAACCAGGCGACGGAGGAAAATTCGTTAGAGGATCAGGATCATTCGCAAAAGTTGTAGGTAAAACACCAACAACAATAAGCATATTATTACCATCAAAAAAACAAAAAAACTTCAATCCAAACTGTAGAGCAATGATAGGCATAGTTGCAGGAGGAGGAAGAGTAGAAAAACCATTACTAAAAGCAGGAAAAAAACATCACATAGCAAAATCAAAGAACCAATATTACCCTATAGTGTCAGGCTCAGCAATGAACGCAGTAGCACACCCATTCGGTAATAAGAGATCATCAAGAAAATCAAAAGCAAGGCCTGCACCAAGAAACGCCCCACCAGGAAGAAACGTGGGAATGATAAGACCAAGAAGGTCAGGAAGAAGAACTAAATGAGAGTGTAAAACATGGCAAAAAAAATATTCACATACAGAGGAAAAACATTAGAGGAACTACAAAAACTTTCCATTAATGAAATAGCAGAAATTTTCCCTTCAAAACAAAGAAGAAAAATCAAAAGAGGACTATCAGATAACGAAAAAGGATTACTACAAAAACTAAAAACTAAAAACGGAGTTAAAACACACTTAAGAGATATGATAGTGCTTCCTGAAATGATAGGAAAAACAATCAAAATACACACAGGAAAAGAATTCATACCAATAATAATACAAGAAGAAATGATAGGATACTACCTAGGAGAATTAGCTCAAACAAGAAAAAGAGTAGCACACACAGGACCAGGAGTAGGAGCAACAAGATCATCCTCAGGAGCAACCAAACGATAAAGGTCATAACATGAAAACAAAATACGCATTTCAAGGAATGAAAGAGAACATGGCAAAAGCCATATCGAAAGACTTAGGAATATCAACCAAGGTATCAATAGAAATATCAAACTTCCTGAGAGGAAAAAAAACACAAGAAGCAAAAAGCATACTTGAAAGAGTACTAAAAAAGAAACAAGCAATACCTTTCAAAAGATTCACAGACGGCGTAGGACATAGAAAAGGAGCAAACATCGCAGCAGGACGATTCCCAGAAAAAGCAAGCGAAGCATTCCTAACAATAATAAAACAATGCGAAGCAAATGCTCAAGCAAAAGGACTATCATCAGATCTAAGAATAGCACACTTAGTAGCACAAAAAGGAACAAATGCTTTCAGACACGGAAGACAAAGAAGAAGAAGATACAAAAGAACACACCTAGAAATAGTACTGGAAGAAATGGAAAAAATAACAAAAACAGAATCAAAACCTAAAATAGAAAAACCAACAGAGAATAAAGAAACAAAAATAGTTGAACAAAAACCAGTAAAGAAAGAAACAACAAATAAAGAAACAAAAACTGAAACTGAGAAACAAGAAAAAACAAAACCTGTCGAATCAAAAATAACAAAAGAAGAAACAACTGAGGAACAAAAATGATAGAAAGAAAATTCGTCTCACAAAACATGAAAGAATTCCTAGTTAAAGATTACTTATTCAAAGAACTAAGCAGAGTAGGATTAAGCAACGTTACACTACAAAGAACTCCGCTAGGAGAAAAAGTAATAATATCCGCATCAAGACCAGGACTAGTTGTAGGAAAAGGCGGATCAAACATAGCAAGACTAACAAAAGAATTACAAACAAGATTCGAATTAGAAAATCCACAAATAGAAATCGAAGAAGTAACTGATCCAAGAGGAAACGCAGCGATAACAGCAGAAATGATAGCGAACTCACTAGAAAGATTTGGCTCAGCAAGATTCAAAGGAGTAGGACACAAAGCAATAAGTTCAGTAATAGACTCAGGATCACTAGGAGTAGAAATACTAATATCAGGAAAAATACCAAGCAGTAGAGCAAAAACATGGAGATTCTACCAAGGATACCTAAAAAAATGCGGAGACATCGCAGTATCAGGAGTAGATGAATCAAAACAAGTAGCAAAACTAAAAACAGGCATAGTAGGAATACAAGTAAAAATAATGCCAAACACAACAATACTACCAGATAAGATAACAGTGAAAGACTTAACACAAATACAAGAAGAAACAATAACTGAAGAAGTAAAAGAATCAAAAACTGAAGAAACAAAGGAATCAAAATCAACAAAAGAAGAAACAAAAGAAGAAAAAACACCAAAGAAGACGACTAAGAAGACAACAAAAAAATCAACTAAGAAGACCACAAAAAAAGAAGAAGCTGATGAACAATGAAAACAAAAGAAATCAGAAAATTAAAACCTGAAGAATACGACAAGAAAATGTCAGAAGCTAAAAGAGAACTAATGATACTACAAGGTCAAGCAAAAACAGGAACACCACCAAAGAATCCAGGTATGATAAAAAAATTAAGAAGAACAATCGCAAAAATGCACACAATAAGAAATGAAAAAAACAAGGAGGAACAATAAGTAAATGCCAGAAATCGATCCAATCACGGGCCTGCCTAAAGAACTTGGAGTATGGGAAAACATAGCCAAGGAAAACCAAAAGATAACAATAAAAATCATAAAGAAAAAATTCGGCAAAAAACACACAGTCGTAGAAGGAATAAACCAACACGAAGTGGATGTAAAAGAACTTGCCAAAAACTTAAAAAACAGGTTTGCATGCGGAGGAACATCCAAAGGAGGATTAATCGAACTTCAAGGTGATCATTCAAGAGAAATCAGAAAAGAACTCATCAAAGAAGGATTCGCACCAGACTCCATAGATTCATAAAATGATAAACATCAAAGACGAATTCATCGGAAAAAAAATCAAAATCACGAAATCAACAATGAAGCATCAACAAGGCGTTGAAGGAATCATTGTTAATGAAACAAAAAACACATTCACCATCTTAAGCGATGGAAAAGAAAAAAAAATACTAAAAAACAAAAAAGAATTCATGATTGAGGAAACAAAAATAAACGGAAAAAAAATTCAAAAAAGACCGGAAGAAAGAATCAAAATCAAGGAGAAATAAAATGGATAAAAAAATATCAACAAGAGGAAGAACATTCACAGGAACAGTCATTAGTGATAAAATGACAAAAACAGTAACTGTAGAATGGGAAAGAAGAAAATACGTTAAAAAATATGAGAGATACGAAAAAAGAAGAACAAGAATCAAAGCACATAATCCAGAAACAATCAACGCAGAAAAAAATGACATAGTAAAAATAGAAGAAACAAGACCAATATCAAAAACTAAAAATTTCGTAGTAACACAAATAATCAAAAAAGCAAACACACAAGAGTGATTAATAATGAAAGCAATTAAAGCAAAAATACCAAAATCCCTACCAACAGGGGCAAGAGTAGAAACCTGTGATAATAGCGGAGCAAAACTACTAAAAATATTCTCTGTTAGAGGTCACAAAACAGTAAAAGGAAAAATGCCTTCAGCAAGAGTAGGAGATTTAGTGCACGCATCAGTTGTAAAAGGAAAACCAGAAATGAGAAAAACAGTTGTGTTAGCAGTAATAGTAAGACAAAAAAAAGAATACAGAAGAATTGACGGCACAAGAATAAAATTCGAAAGTAACGTAGCAGTCGTAGTAAAAGATGATAAAGGAAATCCGAAAGGAACAATATTCAAAGGACCAATCGCAAAAGAAGCATGCGAAAGATGGCCAGGAATAGCAAAAGTAGCAAGTACAATAGTCTGAGGAAAAAAAAATGAAATCACAATTTTCAAAAACATGGAATTCAAGCGTTCAACCAAGAAAACAAAGAAAATACAGACATAACGCTCCAGAAAACGTAAAAAGAAAATTCCTAACAGTTAACCTAGTAAAGGAATTAAGAGATAAACACGGAGCAAGAAACGTAAAAATAAGAAAAGGAGACAAAATCAAAGTACTAAGAGGAAACTATTCAGGAAAAACAGGAACAGTAGATAAAGTAGACTTATCAAACCTAAAGGTTTATGTAACAGGAATAGAAATATCAAAAAGAGACGGATCAAAAGCAAAAGTGCCAATGAATCCAACAAACTTACAAATAACAGAACTAAAATTAGAAGATAAAAAAAGAAAAGACAAACTAACACCAAAAAAAGCAGAGGATAAATAAAAATGGTTAAGAATCACATGAAAAGAATCACAGCTCCAAGAACATGGAACGTAGAAAGAAAAACAACTAAATTCATAACTAAACCACTACCTGGAGCGCACAAATTAGAACAATCAGTAGCGATTAACACTTTCATGAAAGAACTAACAAAAATAACAAACACAACAAAAGAAACAAAATACGTATTAACAAACGACGAAGTTCTGATAAACGGAAAGAGAAAAAGAGATTTCAAAAAACCAGTAGGATTTTTAGACATAATAACAATAAAATCAACAAATAAAAATTACGTACTAACAATAGATCATAAAGGCGCACTAAAACCAAAAGAAATAAACGAAAAACAAGCAACACAAAGACTACTAAAAATAAATGGAAAAACAATACTAGGAAAAGACAAAGTACAACTAAACACGGTGAATGGAGAAAACTTAATAATTAAAGAAAAAGAATCTAAAAATTACAAAGTAGGAGATACACTAATAGTAGAAGTATCAACTCTGAAAATATTAGATCATATCCCTTTAAAAGAAAAAGCACTAATATTAGTATATACAGGAAAACATTCAAGCAAAACAGGAACAATACAAGAAATAAACACAACGACAGTCACAATAAAATCAGATAAAGAAACATTCGAAACAAGCAAAAAATACGTAATCGCAATAAACAAAGAAAAAATAGCAGAGTATGAATAAAAATGAACGTCATGAAAAAAATCAAAATAGAGAAAGTCACCCTGAACATAGGAGCAGGAAAAGACCAAAAAGTACTAGATAAAGCAATAAAGCTCTTAGAAAATATCACAGGAATAAAACCAATAAAAACAACAACAAACAAAAGAATACAATCATGGGGATTAAGACCAGGATTACCAATAGGATGCAAAATTACTCTAAGAGGAGAAGAAGCCAAAAAAATGGTTGAAAGAATAATATACGCTAAAGACAACAACTTACAAGAATCATACTTCGATGAAGAAGGAAATATAAGCTTCGGAATAAAAGAATACGTAGACATAAAAGACGCAAAATACGACCCAAGCATAGGAATGATGGGATTACAAGCAACAATAACATTATCAAGACCAGGATTCAGAGTAAAAACAAGAAGAATAAGACCATCAACACTACCTCCGAATCACAGAATAACAAAAGAAGAAGCAATACAATTCATGAAAGACAATTATTCAGTTAAAACAGGTGACGAATTATGACGACTTCAAATCATACAAAAATGTTGAAACAAATAAGTAATAAGCCTGGAAAAATGGCTAAATACAATAAATACAACGTATCAAAAAAAAGAGAACAAGGAGAATCAACAAAGAAATGTAAATTATGCGGAAGAACAGGTGGACACATATCCAAATACGGATTAAACTTGTGCAGACACTGCTTCAGAGATTACGCAACAGATTTAGGATTTAAAAAATACTCATAAAAAAAAACAATAAAGGTGTAAGAAAAAATGTCATTAAACGATCCATTAGCAAACGTATTGTCCTACATAAACAATTATGAAAAATTAGGAAAAAAAGAAGTTATAACAAAAAATAACTCCAAAGTAATAAGACAAGTATTAGAAGTAATGCAAAACGAAGGACTAATAGGTTCATATGAACAAATAGAAGACGGAAAAGGAAAAATCCTAAAAATATACTTAATAGGATCACTAAACAAGTGCGGAGTAATAAAACCAAGACACAAAGTAAAAGTAACAGACTACGAAAAATTCGAAAAAAGCTTTTTACCAGCAATGAATTTCGGAGTATTAATAGTATCAACAAACAAAGGAATAATGTCAAATAAAGAAGCAAAAGAACAAAACCTAGGAGGAACGTTACTAAGCTTCGCATACTAAAGGTAAGAAAATGAAACAAGAAATACTAACAGACACAATGAAAATACCAGAAGGATGCACCTTCACACACAACAAAAAAGAAATGATAATTAGAGGACCAAAAGGAGAAATAACAAGAAAACTACCTGATAAAAAAATAATCCTAGAAACAAAAAATGACGAATTAATACTAACGTACAAAAATGCATCAAAAAGAGAAAAAAGAATGATATTCACAACTCGTTCACACCTTAGAAACATGTTCAAAGGAGTACAAGAAGGATTCATATACAAATTAAAAATATGCTCAGGACACTTCCCAATGAACGTGTCACTAAAAAACAACGTGTTAGAAATAAAAAACTTCATAGGAGAAAAAGTACCAAGAACACTAACAATTAAACAAGGAGCAGACGTAAAAATAAACGGAGACGAAATAATAGTAGAATCAATAAACAAAGAAATAGCAGGACAAACAGCGGGCTCAATAGAAAAATTAACAAAAAGACCAGGATTCGACAAAAGAATATTCCAAGACGGAATATACATAACCGAAAAAGACGGTAAAAAACTAAGCTAAAAGTGATAATCATGAAAAAATTCATCAGAAAAGACACAAACAAGAAAAAAAGAATAACAGGAACAGGTTGGAGAAAACCAAAAGGAATAACCAACAAGATGAGACTGAACAGAAAAGGACACAGAATAACTGTCAGACCAGGATACGGAACTCCTAATCAAGAAAAAAACAAAATCCAAGGATTAGAAATAATAACAATAACTAACATACAAGAACTAGAAAATGTTAATCCTAAAACACAATGCATAGTAATAGGAAGAACAGGAAAACAAAAAAAATTAGACCTAATAAAAAAAGCAGAAGAACAAAAAATAACAATCATCAATTTAAAAGTTGACAAATTCAAAGAAGCAACAGAAAAATACTTCGCAGAAAGAAAAAAAGCATCAAAACAAAGAGTTGAAGAACAAAAAAAGAAAGAAGCAGAAGAACAAAAAAAGAAAGAAGACAAAAAAGAAGACAAAAAAGATGATAAACAAGAAGAAATAAGCGAAGAAGAAAAACAAAAACAAGAAAAAAAAGAAAAAGACAAAATACTCACCAAAAACAAATAAAGGTTAAAGAAAAATGAAAATACAAAAAAGATTAGCATCACAAGTCCTTGACGTATCACAAAAAAGAGTAAAATTTGATACTCAAAGACTAGCAGACATAAAAGAAGCAATCACCAAGACAGACATAAGACAATTAGTCTCAGAAAAAGCAATAACTAAAGTCCAAGAAAAAGGAGTATCAAGAGGAAGAGCAAGAAAAATAAAAACCCAAAAATCCAAAGGACTAAGAAAAGGACCAGGATCAAGACAAGGAAAATCAACAGCTAGATTACCAAGAAAAGAATCATGGATGAATAAAATAAGAAGTCAAAGAAAATTCCTAACAGAACTAAAAGAAAAACAACTAATATCACTAAAAACATACAGAAACATATACATGAAATGCAAAGGAGGCTTTTTTAGAAGCACAAGACATATCAAATTGTATTTAGAAGAACACAAATTGTTTCAAAAAAAAGAAACGAAACAAACAGATAATAAAACAGAAAAAGAAACAAAGACAGTAAAAAAAACAACTAAGAAAACAACAAATAAAACCAAGAAGTGATGATTTATGAGTTCAACAACGAAATACACAGTTAAATACAGAAGAAAAAGAGAAGGTAGAACAAACTACAAAAAAAGATTAAACCTACTCAAAGGAAAAACAGACAGATTAATATTAAGAAAAACAAACACAAAAATAATATTACAAATAGTAAGATATGAATCCGAAGGAGATAAAGTACTAATAACAACTAACTCCTCAGAACTAAGAAAACACGGATGGAAACACTCTTGCAAAAACGTACCAGCAGCTTACTTAGCAGGATTAATATTAGCTAAAAAAGCAAAAGAGAAAAAAATCAAAAAAGCAATCCTAGATTTAGGATTAGAAACTCCACTAAAAGGATCAAGACTATTCTCCGCATTAAAAGGAGTTACAGAAGGAGGATTAGAAATACCAGTTAACGAAGAAATATATCCAAACGAAGAAAGATTAAAAGGAGAACACATCGCATCATACTTAGAAAAACACAAAACAATAACACAAGACTTTGAGAAAATCAAAGAAAAAATCAAAGAGTGATAATCATGCCAGAACAAAAATCAAAGAAAAAAACAATAAATAAAAAACAAGAAAGAGAAGAAGACTTACCATTACTAGAACCTGTCAACGAGGAACAAACCAAAATAGAAGTCATACCTCCAACAGAATGGACACCAAAAACAGAACTAGGAAAAAAAGTACAAACAGGACAAATCACAAGTATGGATGAAATACTAGAATCAGGACAAGCAATAATGGAACCAGAAATAGTAGATTCATTACTACAACTAGAATCAGAATTATTACTCATAGGACAAGCCAAAGGAAAATTCGGAGGCGGACAAAGAAGAATATTCAGGCAAACACAGAAAAAAACAAGAGAAGGAAACAAACCAAAATTTACAACATTAGCAGTAATAGGAAACAAAAACGGATACGTAGGAATAGGAATAGGAAAAAGCAAAGAAACAGTACCAGCAAGAGAAAAAGCAATAAAAAACGCTAAATTAAACGTATTCAAAATCGCAAGAGGAAGCGGAAGCTGGGAATCAGACTCCAAAGAACCAAATTCAATACCATTCGCAGTAACAGGAAAATGCGGAAGCGTAGAACTAACACTAATGCCAGCACCAAAAGGAAAAGGACTATGTGTAGAAAAAGAATGCGCAAAAATATTAGCATTAGCAGGAATACAAGATGTATGGTCAAAATCATTCGGGCAAACAAAGAATAAAATAAATATGATAACAGCGTGTGAAAAAGCACTAAAAGAATTAACAAAAATGAAAACAAGACCACACGACATAGAAGCACTATCAATGATAAAAGGATCAAAGGTGACTGAACAATGAGTAACGAAAAAAAAGAAAAAATAGCAGTCATCCTAGTAAGAGGATTAGTAGAATTAAGACAAGAAATAAAAGACACGCTAAGAATGTTAAACTTACAAAAAAAGAACGCGTGCGTAATCTTAGAAGACAACCCAGTTAACAAAGGAATGCTAAAAAAAGTAGAAAACTACGTAACGTATGGAACAGTAACAGAAGAAACATTAAAATTACTAAAAGAAAAAAGACCAACAGCAAAAAAATTCTACTCATTACACCCACCAAGAGGCGGATTCGAAAGAAAAGGAATAAAAAAACCATTCCATTTGAAAGGCGCACTAGGAAACAGAAAAGAAAAAATGAATGATTTAATCAAAAAAATGTTATAAAGGTTATAAAGATGACACATAATAAAAGAAAAAAAAACAGTAGACAACGCGGAGAATGGACCCACGGATGGGGCGCTAAGAAAAAACACAGAGGCGCAGGACACAGAGGAGGAAGAGGAAACGCAGGCTCCGGAAAAAGAGGAGACGCAAAAAAACCTAGCTACTGGAAAGACGAAAAATACTTCGGAAAAAACGGATTCGTATCAATAAATAAAATAGAAATAAAAGCAATAGGAATATCACACCTAGACTCAATAATTGATACGCTAATAAAAACAGGAAAAGCCACAATTAATCAAGACACAATATCAATAAACTTAAAAGACATAAAATACCAAAAACTACTAGGAACAGGAAACACACAAAGAAAACTAGAAATAACAACGGAAATGGCATCACCAAAAGCAATAGAAAAAATACAAAAAGCAGGCGGAAACATAAACCTGCCAAAACAAGAATAAGTGCAAAAAAATGGGCGTCCTAGACACAATACTAAGTTACATACCAGAAGTAAAACCGCCAACACAAAAAAAACTATCATTCAACGCAAAACTTAAATGGACAGGAATTGTACTAGCGTTATACTTCTTACTAGGACTCATACCACTATACGGATTAGAAGCAAATGCACTCGAACAATTCGAATTCTTAAGCACAGTACTAGGAGCAAGCTTCGGAAGCCTAATAACACTAGGTATAGGACCAATAGTAACAGCATCCATCATTCTACAACTACTAAAAGGAGCAGGAATAATAAACATAGACTTAACAAAACAAGACGGAAAAAGAAAATTCCAAGGAATACAAAAACTATTAGCAATAATTTTTGTAGTAGTAGAAGCATTTATATTCGTATTTTTAGGAGGACTAACAGCACAAGCAGGAATAAGCCCACTAATACTAGTAGGACAAATAACACTAGGAGGACTATTCATAATACTAATGGATGAAATAGTAAGCAAATACGGATTCGGATCAGGTGTCAGCTTATTCATCGCAGCAGGAGTCAGCCAACAAATATTCATACAACTATTCAGCCCATACCCATTCGATAATCCCGCAGGAATGATACCAATAATATTCATCACTTTGTTCAATCCACAAACATCACTAGATGCACTGTATTTCCCAGTCGCAAGAGTAATCGCGACGCTAACAGTATTCTTTTTCGTAGTATATGTACAATCAATGAAAGTAGAAATACCACTAAGCTTCGGAAAAGTATCAGGACACGGAGTAAGATGGCCACTAAACTTTCTATACGCAAACGTATTACCAATAATATTAGTATCCGCGTTGCTAGCAAACATGCAAATACTTGCCAACTTACTAGAAAGTAGAGGACAACAAGCATTAGCAGGAATAGTAGCATGGACCACCGCGCCACCATTCTTAGAATCATTAATAGCAAGCAACATGACTTGGTTAATAATAGCACAATCACTAACATACATACTCGTTTACGTAATAGGAGCAACAATATTCAGCGTTTTCTGGGTACAAACATCAGGACTAGACGCGGCGAGCCAAGCAAAACAAATGGTTAGTTCAGGACTACAAATACCAGGATTTAGAAGAGACCCACGCGTATTAGAAAGATTACTAAAAAGATACATAGGACCACTAACGATCATGGGAGGAATAGCCATAGGACTACTAGCAAGCGTAGCGGATCTAACACAAGCAATAGGGAGCGGAACAGGGATACTATTAGCAGTCATGATAATATACAAATTATACGAAGACATCGCGAAACAACACTTATACGACATGAACCCAACGATGAGAAAATTCATATCATTCTAAAAAAAAGGATAAAAAAACAAATATTTAAATAAAGACTTGTGTTATTAAAAAAGAAGGTGAGTAAATAATAATGGTTTTACAAACAATAATTCAAGGATTCATGGAACTACCTCATTTCTGGATAATATTTATACTATCTTTCATAGCAACAATAATAACAACAGTAATATACAAATACGCAACAGACCAAAAAAGAATAAAAGAAATAAAATTAAAACTAAAAGAACTAAGAAAAAAAACTAAGGATCATCAAAAAGACACAAAAAAAGTAATGGAATTACAAAAAGAAATGATGAGCCTAAACATGGAAATGATGAAGCAATCATTCAAATCAATGCTTTATACATTCATACCATTAATAATACTATTCACGTGGATGTCAGCTAATATTGCATACGCTCCAATAAATCCAGGACAAGAATTTACAGTAACAACGCAAATATCAAATTCTTACATACACGACTTAAAAGATATAAATCTAACAATAATACCAAGCGGAGAAGTAACAAGAAACGAAGCACACGTTCCAAGAAAAGAAAACAAACGCGAAATACAATGGAAAATAACAGCGGAAGAAGAAGGAACACACACAATAATAATAGAAAGTCCAACGTTCAAAGAAACCAAAGAAGTACTTATTACCAACACTAAAAAATACGTAAATCCTATAAAAGACATAAAAAACAGCCAACTACTAAAAATAACAGTAGGAAACGAACCAGTAAAACCATTAAAACCAATAGGGCTAGGATTAAACTGGTTATGGACATATATATTATTATCAGTAGTCTTAAGCACAGGAATAAGGAAACTACTAAAAGTAGCCTAATTCTAAAAAAAATATAAACAATAACAAATTACTAATAAAAATGAATCCAAATATAAAACTAGTAGGAACAAGTCATATCTCTCCAGAATCAAAGAAAAAAATAAATAGTGCATTTAACGAACACAAACCAGACATAATATGTGTGGAATTAGATAAACAAAGACTACAAGGATTAATAGATAAAAACAGAAAAAGACCAGGAATAAAAGCAATAAAACAATTAGGATTCACAGGATACTTATTTGCAATAATCGGAGGATACACACAAAAAAAATTAGGAAACATCACAGGCATGGCTCCAGGAGAAGAAATGCTACTGGGAGTAACACTAGCACAAAGAAACAAACTAAGACTAGAACTAATAGATCAAGAAATAACTAAGACACTAAAAAAAATAAGCAAAACACCAATCAAAGAAAAACTAAAAATAATTCTAGACATAATAAAAGCACCATTTCAAAAAAAACAAAGAATGAAAATAGACATATCAAAAATACCAGAAGAAGAATTCGTAAAAAAACTAACAAAACAAGTCAAAGAAAGATATCCTTATATTTACAAAGTAATAATCGATGAAAGAAACAAAATAATGGCAAAAAAAATATTCTTACTACAAAGACAAAACCCAACACAAAGAATACTAGCAATAATAGGAGAAGGACACATAGAAGGAATCATAGAACAACTAAAAAAATTAGAACAAGACAACATAACATACATTAAACAAAACTAAAAAAAAAATTATTTCTTAACTTTTTGCTCAACCAAATTCCAAGACAAATCAAACAATTGAGTCAAAGTCTTAGAAAAGAAAGGAGTATTCAACCATATACCTACGTCGTAAGTCGGATGAACGTCATCATCACTAGCCATCATGAACATCATTGAAGAATTATCAACAATACAAAATCTTCCAGCTAAACCAAGATCTTTAATTTCAGAAATCTTTTTAAGCTCTTCAATATCAGCAGTAGTTTTCTTAATAGGCGCAGAAATTTTTATTTCAACACCTCTATCTTTTGCTTTTCTGAAATGCTTAAGTAAAAAATCAGCTTTTCTTTTAAGACCTTCTTCACTTGTTACAAGAACAACGCTTTTCTCAGCCTCTTTAATCATCATTATTAATTGATTATGTAAATTATCTCTACCCTTCAAAGCACCAGTTATATCACTAGGCTCAACTAATTCAACACCTTTCTCATGAAGCGAAGTCAAATCATTAAGAATATCAGTACCTCTTATTTCCTCTAATAACTTCACGTTTCTATCAGCTTCTTCTTTCACGTTCTTTTTAACACGTTCAAGAACTTCTCTAGGAGGAACAGCAATATACTTAATAGGCTTACCTATTTTCATAACAATAAAACCTTTTTTTTCAAGACTTTCTAAAACATCATAGCTTCTGCTTCTAGGAACATTAGAAATATCGGATAATTCACCAGCGGTACTAACACCACGAGAAAGAAGCGCAGTCCAAATCTTCGCTTCATAACTATTAATTCCTAAATCTTTGAGTTTGTTTAAAAAGTCTTTCTGTACTAACATTAATAATCACCTTGTAAATTTTTACGCCTTAATAGTGAGTAATACCATCTAATTTATAAAGATTTTGATTTTGTAACTATTAATAAGTGAAGACAAACACGTTATTTAAAGAAAAAAAAGAAAAAAAGAAAAAAAAACTAACTCCTAGACGCCATATAAATATCAAAAAGACCAGGACAAACTTCCTCTACCTTCTCATGAAAAAACTGCTCATACAACTCATTACCAATCAACAACTCATTATAACTCAAAGCCTCCTCACGAGTCAAATCATACAATTCATTAATCTCAGAGTAACTTTTATAGTCTGCACTTCTACCAGGATAACCATCAAAACTAGCATAATTATCTTGACAAAAAGTCTCAGCAAAAAAACCACTCAATCTCCTCAACAAAAGAACTTCCTCAGACTCAACAACTTCAACAACGTCATCATCCTGAACAACGTCTCTAGAAGAACAACCAACCAAGAACAAAACAAAAACTAAAATCATAAATAAATAATATCTCACCTAAAACACCTCCAAAAAACACATAAAAACAAAAAAGAACAACTAAGTATATAAATCTTATTCAAAAAAAGACCAAACAAATAAAAAATAATTAAAGAAAAAAAAATTAATTAGCAGAAGATTCACTCACATCAGAAACAACAGGCTTATCAACCTTAACCTTATCATCTTTCTTACTAACTTTTTTAGACTCAACAACCTTCTTAACCTTAACTCTCTTAACTCTAGGCTCAGGCTTCTTAGACTTAGGCTCAAAAAAACCCAAACCAAGATCAGAAAAAACCTTCTTAACCTCATCCCTAGAAGCACCCTTCTTAACCTTAACAACCTTATCTAAAGGCTCCAAATGAAGAATATTACACTTCTTACGACGAGTCTCACCATCAATCAAAACATAATTACCATCAAGGACATCAACAACAACACAAGTCTTATTAGCATCCCTACCAGCAATTTTCAAACATAATCTACCAATTTCCATCATTTTTACTTCCTCCGAACCTTAGAAAACAATTAAGCGTCACCACCTAATCAAAGGTTCACAATTCTTTACTTCTAGCTCTCTTCTTTAACTCTTGCCTACCAGCTTTAGAAGAAAGGACTCCTCCAAAAGGTCTCTGAGGTCTCTTCTCAGTCTTAGCCAAATTCCTCATCTTAACAGGCAACTCTCTAGGAACACCCTTAAGCTTCTCACCAGTAACAGGACAACTACCAACTTTAGGCTTTCTCCTATCATAAACAGTCTTAGTCCCATTAATAGTCCTAACTTGCCTCCTAGCAAAAGTTCTTGATTTAGTTTTACTTTGCGTCATAAAAAAACAGAAAAGATTAACCATTTATAAATCTTATTCAAAAAAATAACCAAAAAAAACAAAGAATAATAAAACATAACAAAACAACAAAAAAATAAAAGAAAACACTTATAAATAAACTTGCTTTTTCTCCTCTAATAACAAACACATTTTTTAATCATTTAAAAAATAAACAAAAATACTCTGAAAAACAACAAAAAATAACCAAAAAAGGTGCGCCGATGACCCAAAACGAAAAAAATCACGAAAACAATGAAGAAAAACCAATCGCAGACAAAATAATAAACCAAGTCATAGAAGACGAAATGAAAAACGCGTACCTAGATTATTCTATGTCAGTAATAGTAGGAAGAGCACTACCAGACGTAAGAGACGGACTAAAACCAGTACACAGAAGAATACTATACGCAATGAACGACTTAGGAATAAAATGGAATTCACCATACAAAAAATGCGCAAGAATCGTAGGGGAAACCCTAGGTAAATACCACCCACACGGAGACAGCGCAGTATACGATTCACTAGTAAGAATGGCACAACCATTCTCACTAAGATACATGCTAATACAAGGACAAGGAAACTTCGGATCAGTAGACGGAGACAGCGCAGCAGCCATGCGTTACACAGAAGCAAGAATGGCAAAAATATCAGAAGAACTACTACAAGACATAGACAAAGAAACAGTGAAATTCGTAGAAAACTTCGACGGAAGCCTAACAGAACCAAACGTACTACCAAGCAAAATACCAAACCTACTAATAAACGGAAGCACAGGAATCGCGGTAGGAATGGCAACTAACATACCACCTCATAACCTAAAAGAAACATGCTCAGCAGTAATCGCACTAATAGACAATCCAGACATCACAACACAAGAAATATTAGAACACGTTCAAGGACCAGACTTCCCAACAGGAGGAATAATACAAGGCAGAAACGGATACTTGCAAGCAGCAACAACAGGAAGAGGAAAAGTAACAACGAAAGCAAGAATCCAAGAAGAAGAAACCAAAAAAAACGCACGACTAGTAATAACAGAAATACCATACATGGTAAATAAATCAAACTTAATAATACAAATCGCGGACTTAGTAAAAGAAAAAATAATAGAAGGAATATCAGATTTAAGAGATGAATCAGACAGAAAAGGAATGCGCATAGTAATAGAACTAAAAAAAGACGCAAACATAGAAGTAATAAAAAACTTATTATACAAACACTCAAGATTACAAGAAACATTCGGAATAATATTCCTAGCACTAATAAATAACCAACCAAGAATATTCACACTAAAAGGATTATTAGAAGAATTTGTCAGTCACAGAAAAGAAGTAGTAACTCTAAGAACAAAATATGACTTAAAAAAAGCAGAAGATAAAGCACACGTCCTAGAAGGATTACTAATAGCTCTGAATAACATAGACGAAGCAATAGAAATAGTAAAAAATTCATCATCAGCATCAGACGCAAAACAATCACTAATAACAAGATTTGAATTAACAGAAATACAAAGCCAAGCAATACTGGACATGAAATTACAAAAAATTGCTAAATTAGAATTTCAAAAAATAAAAGACGAATACGCAGAACTAGAAAAATCAATCACAAGATTCAAAGAAATTCTAAGTAGCGAAAAAGAAATTCTAAACATAATCAAAGAAGAACAACAAGAACTAATAAACAAATACGGAGATGAAAGAAGAACAGAAATCCTAGACGTAGAAGACGAAGACTATGACATGGAAGACTTAATACCAGACGAAAAAGTCGTCGTAACTATGAGTAACTCAGGATACGTAAAAAGAATACCTTTAGATACGTACAAAACACAAAGAAGAGGAGGCGTCGGAGTAATAGGAGCAGATAAAAAAGAAGACGACTTCATAGAAAAAGTATTCGTAACGAACACGCACGCTTACTTACTAGTATTCACAGACAAAGGAAAAGTCCACTGGTTAAAAGTTTACAGATTACCAGAAACAAGCAGACAAAGCAAAGGAAAAGCAATAATAAACCTAATAAATTTAGATAAAGAAGAAAAAATATCAGCAATAATACCAGTAAAAGAATTTAAAGAAGACGAATACTTATTCACAGCAACAAAAAAAGGAATAGTAAAAAAAACAGCACTAACAGCATACTCAAGACCAAGACAAGGAGGAATCATAGGACTAACAATAGACGAAGACGATTCACTCATAGGTGTAGGAGTAACAAACGGAGAAAAACAAATACTACTAGCAACAAAACAAGGAATGGCATGCAGATTCTCAGAAAAAAACGTGAGAGCCATAGGAAGAACAGGAAGAGGAGTAACAGGAATAAGATTCAAAAACAAAAATGATGAAGTAGTAGGATTAATAATAACAAGTCATGACACAAACGTACTAACACTAACCAATAAAGGATACGGAAAACAATCACTAGTATCAAGCTACAGACTAATAAACAGAGGCGGAAAAGGAGTAAGAAACATTAATTTAACAGAGAAAAACGGACACGTAGTATCAATAAAAGAAGTAAACGGAGAAGAAGACATCATGTTCATAACACGAAACGGAATGATAGTAAGAATGCCCGTAAACCAAATATCAACAGTAGGAAGAACCGCGCAAGGAGTAAGAGTAATAAAACTAAGAGAAGGAGACGAATTAATAAGCGCAGCAAAAATAATAAGCGAAGAAGAAGCAGAAAAAGAAATCCTAGAAGAACAACCAATAAACAAACCAAAACTGGAAGACATAGAACAAATACCTCCAGAAGACTTAAACATAGACGAAGAAACACAAGATGAAGATAATGAAATAAATGATGACTACGAAGAAGAAAACGACGAAGAAACACAAACAATAAACATGAAAAAATAAAAAACTTCTAAATTCTTTTTTTTTTTACAAAAAATATTTTAATAACCAAAAAAAATAATAAAAAAAGATGAAAAAAGACCTAAAAATAATAAGCCTAATAATAACAATAACAGGAATCCTTGTTTTAACATGGCTAATTATAAACAGAAACATAATAAACCTAATGGAAAAACCATTATCCGCGATAGGAAACATACCTGAAAATTACTTAATGTTCTTACTCGGAGGAGGAATAGTATTCTACTTCGTAACACTATTCCTGATAAAAATACACATAAAACAAAACATAAAAATAAGCTGGGAATTATATTTATTACCAGTGCTAATATTATTAACACTAACAATACCATACAAAGAAGAATTCTTACTAGGAAAAATATTACACACAATGACTGGAATAATAGGCGCAGTACTAATACTTTTTTTAATGTACAAAATAAATAAATACTATTTCCCAGAAAATCCATTAATACAAAAAATAACAAAGAATATACCACCAATAACAATAATAGGAACACTAATACTATTCATAACCATGGGGATGAACGTGATAATGCAACTATTCTATTTAACAACAACACTAATCTGGATAAACCTCACAGCATTTTCAAAACCAAAACAAAAAAAAACAAAAAAAGGATAATAAATGAAAACACTAATACTAGGAGGAGGAGCACAAGGAAAAGCAACACTACTAGACCTAACAAGAAACAAAGAAATACAAATAACAATAGCAGACAATAACACACAAAACATAAAAGAATTCATAAAAAAACAAAAAATAAAACAACACATAACAATAATAGAAATAGACGCAAACAACAAAGAAGAATTAAAAAAATTATTCAAAAAAAACAAAATAGTAATAGATTTATTACCAACAATATTTAGAAAACACATAACGGAAATAGCAATAGAAACAAAAACGAACCTAGTAAACACTTCTTTCAGCTACCA
>JAHKLZ010000045.1 GCA_020854775.1 Candidatus Woesearchaeota archaeon
ATCAAACTCAAGTCCCTCCGAAATCGGATCAATATCAAGAATCACAACAACAAAATCATCCTCAAACAAAACATTCGAAGAAAGCTCACGAGAAACAATTTTACAAAATGTACAAGGAGGCATTTTTGAAGAGAAGTTAAAGACATCAACAAATTAGCAAAAAAATAAAAATGCATCCATTGAAGTTTAGAAAAAATTTAGAAATTTTTAACATTTTTTTAACAATACTATTCTAAAATAAAAAACAAATTTCACTAAACAAACGAACATGGACCTCAATAATTTTTTTCAAAATCAAAATATTAAAAAGTTTTGGATTAATAATGAATGGTGGTTTGAAATTGACTATGTTTTACAAACACTTACAAAAAAATCATTAAAAAAACTTATAGATGAAGATCCTGAAATTAAGAAACTATACAATAAAGACATCTCAAAAAACTCTCTAATAAACCTCAAAGGCATTTTCAGACTCATTCAATCAATAAAAAACAAAAAAACAGAACCATTTAAACTTTGGATGGCGATACTCGCATCTAAAAAAATTTATGAACTCGAAAAAAAGTAAGAATTTCAATTTTTTAAAAACTCTTTATAATCTAACCATCATCTATCTAAAACATTATGGAAAAATTAGAAGACTTTATAAAAAGAATAATAAAATTTAGAGACGCAAGAGATTGGAAACAATTCCACAACCCGAAAGATGTTTCACTTTCGCTTGTATTAGAAGCAAATGAAGTAATGGAACACTTCCAATGGAAAAACGAAAAAGAAATTACCAAACACATTATTCAAAATAAGACTGAAATCGGCAACGAACTCGCAGATGTTTTATATTGGGTACTTCTCATGAGCCATGATCTAGAAATAGATATTCTTGAAGCATTAAAAAGAAAGCTTGAATTAAACGAGAACAAATACCCGGTTGAAAAAGCTAAAGGAAATCACACAAAATATAACAAACTTTAATATGATAGTTTACGAATCAACAAAACAAAACTTTTTAAAAGAAGTTGATGAAGAAAGTATTGAAGATATTGTTTTATCATATGTTAAAAACAAGCTAAAAATTAATGTTGGAAGAAATGAAATAAATTCTTGGAAGAATTCATTAACAGAAATGTCAAAAATATTAAGAGATGAAGAAATTCCAGAAGATGCTGGGATATCAATTGAATACAGAATCCCTCAAACTTCAAAAAGAATTGATTTTATAATAACTGGACTAAATGAAAAAAACATCGAACAAGTTATTATTATTGAGCTTAAACAATGGGAAAAAGTTGAAAAAACAGAAAAAGATGCAATTGTTGTAACTCGTTTTCAACACGGACCAAGCGAACAAAATCACCCATCATATCAAGCATGGTCTTACGCAAGTCTAATAAACGAATTCAATCAAACAGTTTATCAAGAAAATATTAAACTCTCTCCTTGTGCATATTTACACAATTACAAAGATGATGGAATTATTTCAAATTCTTTTTATCAAAATTACATACAAGAAGCACCTATTTTCCTTAAAGATGACAAACAAAAATTAAGAGATTTTATAAAAAAACACATAAAATACGGCGACAAAAAAAATACAATGTATCGAATTGAAAATGGAAAAATCAAACCATCAAAACATTTAGCCGATAGTTTAGCCTCCATGCTGAAAGGAAATCAAGAATTCATAATGATTGACGATCAAAAAATAGTTTACGAAAAAGCTCTTGAATTAGCAAAGAAAAGTAAGCAAAACACCCATAGCGTATTGATCGTAGAAGGAGGACCAGGAACTGGAAAATCAGTCGTAGCGATTAACCTACTCGTTGCCTTAACAAAGGCACAAATGAACACCAAATATGTCACAAAAAACTCTGCTCCAAGAAATGTTTATGAAAGTTTACTCACCGGACATTTTAAAAAATGTGAAATCTCAAATTTATTTACAGGATCAGGTTCATTTACTGACACCGACAAGTTATTTTTTGACGCGTTGATAATAGATGAAGCACACAGATTAAGAGAAAAAGGTGGATTATTTGGAAATTTAGGAGAAAATCAAATTAAAGAATTAATTAGTTCATCAAAACTATCAATATTTTTCATCGACGAAGACCAAAAAGTAACTTGGAAAGATATCGGCAATAAAGAAGAAATTGAAGTTTGGGCAAAAAGCATGAATGCAAACATATACAATTACAAACTTGAATCTCAATTTAGATGCAACGGTTCTACAGGTTATCTTGCATGGCTTGATCACACACTTGGAATAAGAGAAACAGCAAACACCACGTTAAGTAAAAAAGAGTTTGATTTTCAAATCGTACGCAGCCCAAACGAACTAAAAAAAATCATCTTTGAAAAAAACAAAGAAAAAAATAAAGCTAGAATTGTTGCAGGATATTGTTGGAATTGGGTTAGCAAAAAAAATCCCAATTTATACGACATAATAATTCCAGAACACAATTTCCAAGTGAAATGGAATTTAGCCAGCGATTCAACCCTGTGGATAATAAAAGAAAAATCCATCAACGAAATCGGTTGTATACACACATGCCAAGGTCTAGAACTCGACCACATTGGGGTAATTATTGGAGATGATTTAGTAGCAAGAAACGGGAAAATCATAACAAACCCAAACAAAAGAGCAAAAACAGACACTTCTTTACATGGCTACAAAAAAGAACTCAAAATTTCGCCTCAAAAAACCGAAAGAAAAGCTGAACAAATTATTAAAAACACATACCGAACCCTTCTCACAAGAGGAATGAAAAGCTGTACCGTATATTTTACAGACAAAGAAACCGAAGAGTTTTTTAGGGCGAGAGTAGAAGGGTAAAATAAAATCCACAATAAAAAAATGAATGTATTTTATTATAATAATAATAACCGTGTCTAATTCGATACAGTGATCTACAAAAGTAGAAATAAAGGTGCTTTATTAAACCCGAAGGTTATTTATCTGAACCAAACTAAAATCTACAAAAGTAGAAATAAAGGTGCTTTATTAAACTAAATTGGCTTATGCGGTCGCAATGGCGATCTACAAAAGTAGAAATAAAGGTGCTTTATTAAACTGTTGTACGATACCAGCGATTGAGTTTGAATCTACAAAAGTAGAAATAAAGGTGCTTTATTAAACGATTGGCAGTTCGTGATCTTCAAGGCTAATCTACAAAAGTAGAAATAAAGGTGCTTTATTAAACAACAACTTGTAATTCAGTCGCATTAGTACGATCTACAAAAGTAGAAATAAAGGTGCTTTATTAAACTTTTCTGCGGACTGCACCGTATAATTCAGATCTACAAAAGTAGAAATAAAGGTGCTTTATTAAACGTAACAATGTATGTTTCATCTCCGTCTTGATCTACAAAAGTAGAAATAAAGGTGCTTTATTAAACAAACTTTACATAAATATACAGAGGCTAAAATATCTACAAAAGTAGAAATAAAGGTGCTTTATTAAACTAGTGCCTTTGGTAGAGTAAGGGGGGCAGATCTACAAAAGTAGAAATAAAGGTGCTTTATTAAACACCGCACTAGAAATTGGGCTCATTACAGACCATCTACAAAAGTAGAAATAAAGGTGCTTTATTAAACTCATCGAATCTTTGTGGAGAAACTCTGTATCTACAAAAGTAGAAATAAAGGTGCTTTATTAAACTTTATAACAGAACCTATTTTAAGTGGTGGATCTACAAAAGTAGAAATAAAGGTGCTTTATTAAACTTAAGAGATTTTATGAAGATATACTAGCATCTACAAAAGTAGAAATAAAGGTGCTTTATTAAACAGTAGATGAAGAAGCAAAAAAGTATTCAATCTACAAAAGTAGAAATAAAGGTGCTTTATTAAACGTTAATACATTGCTCATGTTTTTTTTGTATCTACAAAAGTAGAAATAAAGGTGCTTTATTAAACCGTGTTGTTTCCTTGATACTTCGGCTTTTGATCTACAAAAGTAGAAATAAAGGTGCTTTATTAAACCAACGATACAGTTGTTGAGATTGGTAGTGATCTACAAAAGTAGAAATAAAGGTGCTTTATTAAACGAGCGGGACCAACAATAGTGCAGTGGCTATCTACAAAAGTAGAAATAAAGGTGCTTTATTAAACTAGGCGATGAAATGACTCCAATACAACTTCGATCTACAAAAGTAGAAATAAAGGTGCTTTATTAAACGTTAATAATTCAAGAGGTCGAACAGCTAAAGATCTACAAAAGTAGAAATAAAGGTGCTTTATTAAACTGCCAGCTTGCGACCTCGCAAACCGTGTGATCTACAAAAGTAGAAATAAAGGTGCTTTATTAAACCCTCAAAATAATTGGAATAAGCCAAAAAAAGATACAAACGGCTCAGGGAGTCCGCGACTTTTTGGCTTATTTCCATGCCTTAAAATCATTAAGACTAAGGTTTTAGCGTTGTTTAATAAAAAACTTATTATTTTCACTTTTCTAATTGTTAAAGAT
>JAHKLZ010000046.1 GCA_020854775.1 Candidatus Woesearchaeota archaeon
CGATATAAGTATGGCTGTAAATACTCCTGATGTTAATTTAGAAGAAGGTATTGTAATAGGGTGTGTATACACGCCTCCAGGGGAAACAAGCTTAGTTGCTGTTAGAGAAGAGACTATAGAAGCATCACACGCATTTCAAAACCCTGCAGGAGGAGGAGGTTCTACGAGTTACACAGTTTCAAACGGAGACGAATTCATACTAACAACAGTAACAAGAATGAGAAACCAAATAAAACACAGAACAAGAACAAACTACTCCGAAGGAGAACTATGAATTCAATCTTAATAACATTAAATCAAGATTTAAACTCATCCTAAAAAAAAACAATATTCTCAACTACTACAAAGCAAATAAAAAAAAGAATCTTTTAGCGTACATTATTTAAAATAACATTTAAATCCGTGCTTATTTTAGAAAACGCGAACCACTTCTTACCAAGATCTTTAAATGAAGCACCAAAATGATACAACTCGTCATCAATTATCAAAAATCTATCATGGCTTTTATCAAATTTTTCAATAACTAAACCATTGTGTTGTTGGTTAAACTTTTTCACACCCAACAAAAGTTTTTCTGTCATGTTCTTAGTGTAAATTTTTATTTCAACACATCTTTTTTTATCAGAAAACAACTTCAACGTGTTTTCATCCACGTAGTTATCAAATAAAATAATTCTTTGTTTGGCTTTTTTTATGATATTGGAAACGAATATGAAAGCATTAAACACTTACCCTTCAAAAAATATACCTTGAGAATGTGTTAATTGCTTTTGTTCCATTGCTTCAAAGATTTTATTAAAGTTATTATCATGAACCAGTAATTTCTTGTCTATTTTTTGAAATTTTTCAAACACCTCAAAGTTCTGAGATAAAAAATGACGCATTTCAACAAAAGCACGCATGATCTTAATATTAACTTCAACCGCTTTTTTGCTACGTAAAACTCCAGAGAGCATCGCTACGCCCTGTTCGGTGAAAACAAAAGGTAAATCTTTCCTATGCTGACCCCTACTTTTGTTTAAGGTCGCAAATTGCGACCTTAAAAATTCCTCTTCACTTAATTGAAACATGAAATCCTTAGGGAAACGCTCAACGTTTCTTCTAACTTGCTCATTTAATCTTTTAACATCAGCACCATAAAGTTCTGCTAAATCAGAGTCAAGCATAACTTGTTTACCACGAATACTATGGATTTTGTTTTTCATATCTATAATTAAATCATTCATAAACATAGAGAAATAAAAATTTTTTAATAAGTATTACGAAGAAAAAATCGGAAAATCAACAAAAAAATATTTAAATTTAGAAAAATAATTATTCTGCTCCAAAAATCTTAACGTTATCATCTAAGATGTAATAACCAAAAGTGCCGTGAGTAACAACAGGACAACAAGCATCACTTCTAGTAACAGTACGAGTAGTAAATAAAGGTAAGTGACTATGACACCAAGGATTATCATCATAAAGAGAAGCAAGCCAAGGCTCAAACTGATTCATAAAATTATAAGGACAATACAAAGTATCACAAGGAATAAAATCTACGCAGTTATCCCTACTTTGATCATACCATTGTCCGTAAGGACAACAACGACCAACAGGCTCATCATCAGGATTATCAATCTCACCATAATTACAATAATACGCAAGGCTTACATCAGGATAATTATAGGTATCAGGAAACCCAACAGGCCAAGGATTACTAAAAAAACCAACATCCATATCATACAAGCTATCAGGTCCTAAGCAGTGATCAAAAAACACCACGTTACCAGGCTCACTATTCTCAACATCAACACAATCCAAAGTACGCTGAGCATTACCAGGCACAAGATGAGGATCACACCTCTGAGGCCTAGTACCAATTAAAACATTCGCGTGACACTCAGGGCTTTGACAATCCACCAAGCCATCACCCGTATTATCTATGCCGTCTCGACAATACTCCGTCGGGGCGCAACAGATTCTGTTCTGAAAACTATTAAAATAAGGCAAAAACTCATCGTTACAATCAGCCACGCTTCCCTGATCAGGATTACTAATCTTCAAAACGCACACTTCGTGACTAGCACAACTATTTCCGCTACCCACTACTCTACAAGAACCCGTGAAGCCATGAAACGCTTCACCATTAAAAGACACTGTTTCATTATAAAAACTTACGTGTCCTGAACCATTAACTAGTACTCCTTCTTCTTCGAACAAGAACTCTAAAGGATCAGAAAAATAAAAAGTGGGCTGAGCATCATCCCTGTTTATGACTAAGCGATTATCACAAAAAACTCCGTACGGATAATCTATTACTCCAGGAAACAACTCATTAGAATAATGCGCTTGCATCGAGACGTAACCAGTAAGAACATAACTAGAATTCAACTCATCGAATCGCGCGTGAGAAGTATTAGTTATCGCGTCGTACTCCTCTAATAAACAATCATTCAAAGGTATTCCTTGACCCAGCACTAAGCCAGTCATGAGCATAACAACAACTAACACAAAGACTAATCTTAACCAAAATACCTCTTTCATGTCTTATTCAATAATTGTACTTATTTAAATATTTTTGGTTAAAAAACTCATTTTTAAGTCACAAACAAAAGTACTGGTCACGCGTCATAGTAAACTTTATATATGAACAAAAAAAGCCTTATTATTAAGGGAGAACTCATTAAAAAGGTGAAATAATTATGATAAACATACCAATAGAAGTAATCATAGAAAAAATAACTGAACAAACAGATCTGAAAGAAGAAGAAGTACAAAAAAAAATAGATGCAAAACTAGAACACTTATCTGGATTAATCAGCAAAGAAGGAGCAGCGCACATCGTCGCTAACGAATTAGGAGTTAAACTCATGCAAACAGAAGGAGTCATGAAGATTAAGAGCTTAATGGCGGGCATGAGAGACGTTGAATTAAACTGTAAAGTAATCAGGAAATACGACTTAAGAACTTTTGAAAACGCTAGAGGACAAGGAAAAGTATTCAAATTCTTAGTAGGAGACGACACAGGAGTAACAATGGCTGTTTTGTGGAACGACAAAGCAGACCTAGAAAAAAACTTCAAAGAAAACGACTTAATAAAACTAAAAAACATTAACGTAAGAGACAACAACGGAAGAACCGAGCTTCACCTAGGAGAATCAGGCGAAATAGAAGTTAATCCTGAAGGAGTAAAAATAGAAACACAGAACAATTACGCAGAACCAGAAAGAAAAAAAATCTCTGAACTAAAAGAAGGAGATGACAACGTAGAATTATTCGCTACAGTGGTTCAAGTATTCGACCCTAAGTTCTTCAAAGTTAATAGTGAAGGAAAAAGAATAAAAGAAGAAGAAAACCCAGAAGGATACACTTACGGAGCAGTTCTTAACATATTCGTAGATGACGGCTCAGACAACATAAGAGTAGTATTGTGGAAGAACCAAATAATTAATTTCTTAAACGTAACAGAAGAAGAATTACTAAAATTCAAAGACGCACCAGAATCATTTGACGAATACAAAAACAAGATGCTAGGAGCAATGATGAAATTCATAGGGAGAACAACTAAGAACGAGATGTTCGGAAAAATAGAATTCGTAGCTAACGTAGTGATTTCAGAAGTGAAACCAGAAGACGAAATGAAGAAATTAAAAGAAGAATCAAAAAAAGAAACTGAACACAAAAAAGAAGAAGACAAAGAAGAAATCGTCAAAAAAGAAGAAGAACAAGAAAATAAAGAAGACAAAAAAGAAGAAACAAAAAAAGAACTTGAACACAAAAAAGAAATAAACACTGAAGACGATGACTTATTATCACTAGAAGACATAGAAGAAATCGAAGAAGAAGACATATAACGATTTCGTTGCGGGTTTAACATCTTTTTATTTAAGTCAAAAAAAAAAACAAAACAAAAATCAGAAGAAACCTTAACTACTAAGAAATAAAAACAAAAACCAAGATTATTAGACGACAAATTAATAATAAAGTTTAAAAACTAACACGATTCTTACAACATAATGCCGGACCCGTTAATAACAGTAGAAAAACTAGGAAAAAGCTTCGGAAGAAAAAAAATACTATCGAGCGTATCCTTCGAAGTAAAACCAGGAGAAATAATAGGACTAATAGGCGCGAGTGGCTCAGGAAAAACAACACTACTAAACATGATGATAGGCTTCATAAGCCCAGATACAGGAGACGTAAAATACAAAGAACCACAAATGATAGCTGACAAACCAATATACAACTCGGTTTTTAAACAACAAAAAAAATTCAAAAACATATACGGATTCGCCGCGCAACTACCAAGCTTCTACGAAAAACTAACAGTAAAAGAAAACCTGTACTACTTCGGAGAACTATACGGATTATCAAGAGAAGTACTAAGATCAAACGTGGACTCACTACTAAAACTAATCGACCTAGAAACAGCATCAAACCAACTAGGAAAAAACCTATCAGGAGGAATGGAAAGAAGACTAGATATAGCATGCGCCCTAATACACAACCCCCAAGTCCTAATAATGGACGAACCAACATCCGACTTAGACCCATTACTAAGGAGAAGCATCTGGGCACTAATAAAACAAATAAACAACAAAGGAACAACAGTCATAATATCCAGTCATCACTTAAACGAACTAGAAACACTATGTGACAGAATAGCAATAATAAAAGACGGAACACTACTAGACATAGCAACACCATCGGAACTAAAAACAAGATACTTAAAACACCACGAAATAAGAATAGAATCCCACCCAGGAAACTACAAAGAATTAGAAAAGAACTTATCAAAAAAATTCTCAAAAGAAATCATAAGAACAGAACAAAGAGGAGGAGAACTAGTACTATTCTGCGAAGACCACAAAAACCTACTAAACCAATTAGTAAAAGAAATAGAAAAAAACAACGAAAAAATAATAGAACTAAAACTAGTAAAACCAAGCCTGAACCAAGTGTTCATAAACCTAAACATACAAAGAGAATAAAATGAAACTACTAAGATCAATACAAAAAAACCTAAAAATACTAGCCAGATCAAAAGGCTCAGCACTAGTAGTACTACTAGCACCACTAATAATAGTATTCATAATAGGACTAGGATTCATGGACAACCCAGAACTAAAACTAAACATAGGAACACACGTAAAAGAACCAACAGACCTAACAACGAGATACATACAATCATTCAACACAACAGAACACAACATAATAATGTACGAAACAGAACAACAATGCGTCTCATCAATAAGAGACGGAATAACAGTGATGTGCGTAGTATTCTCAGAAGACTTCGAAATAAGAGATGAAGCAAAAAATGAACTAACATTCTACGTAGACGAATCAAGAATAAACCTCGTAGACAGATTAATATCATCATTCTCAACAACGATGGGAACAGAATCATCAGACATAAGCGAAGAACTAGCAGAACAACTAATAAACATAATAGAAGTATCATACAAACAAGCACAAGATAGCTTAGCACTAACAATAATAAACAGAGCACAAATAAACAACGCAAACACACAAACAAGCACAGCACTAAACACAATAACAGACATGGACACAAAAAAAGAAAGCATTAACTTACTAACACTAGAAGCAAGAATGGAAGACGTAGAAGACGACTTCGTAGAACTAAGAGCTAGAGCAACAGACGCAGTAAACAAAGCCAAAAACATAATACCAATACTAGAAGAAGAAGGAGGAACAAACGTAACAGAATTCATATCATCACTAAACAACTTAAACACAACACTAAACAACGAAGACCTACTAAAAAACCTAAACGACTTAGAAAAAGCAGTAAACTCATTATCAATAAGCATAAACAAACTAACAGAAAGAATAGAAAAAGCAGGAACAGCAAAAACAACCACGACCAATAACCTAAACGAAATAAACAACGCATTAGAAACAATAACAACAAACACAGACCAAATAAAAACAAAACAAGAACAAATACTAACAGAAATAGAATCCTTCGAATTAAGATCAGCAAGAAGCATAACAAGCCCAATAACAACAAAAATAGAATCAGTATCCGCACCAAGCAACAGATTAACCTACTCGTTCTCATACTTATTAACACTAGCAATACTATTCATAGGACTAATGCTATCAAGCACCCTAGTGTTCATGGAAAAAGACTCAAAATCATTCTTCAGAAACTTCACGACACCAACAACACAAAAATACTTCACCTTCATAAATTATTTAACAGCACTAATAATAATAATAATACAAACACTACTAATACTAGCAATCGCTCACTTCACCCTAAACGTACCAATACTAACAAACCCAGAAGTAACCATGGCGTTCCTATTCATAGGAATAACACTATTCATAACCATAGGACTACTAATAGGAACACTAGCAAGCACATCAGAAGCAGTAACAATGAGCACAATAGTAATAGGATCAGTATTAATGTTCTTATCAAACCTAATACTGCCACTAGAAACACTCTCACCAATAATGAGCAAAATAGCAGAACTAAACCCATACGTAATAGTATCAGAAGGAATAAGAAAAGCAATGCTGTTCGGAGCAGGATTCGAACAACTATACTCAGACCTAATAATACTAATGTCATACACCGCGATACTAATAACAATAATGATAGTAATAAACCAAATAGGATTCAAACACTACTTAGCATCAAGAAGACACAAAAAGAACCTACTAATAACAGAACCAGAAAACCTAACAATAGAAATAAAAGGAACAATAACACAAATAAGAAACACAGAAGAACTACTAAAAACACTAAAAAAAATGACGCAAGAAGACTACGAAAAAATAACTAAACCAAAAAACCAAATAACTTTCTGGCTAAAACAAACACTAAAACAAAAAGCACTAGCAAGAAAAATAAAAAACAAAACACTAACAGAAACAATAAACAAAATAGAACAATACCTGAACCAAGAAAAACAAAAACAAGAAAAAAAGAAACACAAACAACAAAAAAAACAACAAAAGAAACAAGAAGCAAAAACTAAAAACAAACAAGAACCACACAATAAAAAAGAAGAACACAAAAAAGAAGAACCACAAAAAACACCAGAAACAGAACCAACCTACTCAGAATACAAATAAACCAAAAAAAAATAATTCTAAAAAAAAAAATAATTAAGAAATCAACTAATCATTATCAACCCTAGGCGCAAGAATAAAACTAAGACTAAGCTTATCTTTCTCTGCGAACTCAAGAGTCAAAGGATAATCATTACTAAACTTCAAAACAACAGTAGAAACAAGCTTACCACCCTGAATCATCTTCTTCAAATACTCAATACTATACTTACTCTTCTCAACATCCTCAGAAGTAATAGAAACAGTATCATCCCTACCAATAACAACATCAGCATTCTTCAAATCACCAGTAGCAGAAACAGTCAAACTATTCTTCTCAGCAATAAAAGTAACACTCTCACTAACAATATCCACGTCCTCAATAGCCTCACTAAGAACAGAACTAGGCAAAGACACAACGGCCTTAGCATTCAACTGAGGAACCTTCTGAGGCTTATCCTCCAAATCAATCAAAGGCAAATAAAAAGTCCTAGTATTCTTCTCTTTAAGAATAACCTTCAACTTATTATCAGTCTTCTCCAAAGTAAGAACATCATTAGGCTTAGCCCTACGAAGAACCTGCTTAAAACTCGCCAAATTCATAGCCAAAACAGTCTCCTCAGAAACAACGTACTCCGCGAAACTATTACTAGGCATCCTAAAAATAACCATAGCGACATTCGCAGGATCCATAGCGATAATCTCAACAAAATCCTTCCCAACACGGAACTTCGTCTCCGTAACTAAATCAGAAATAATAGATATACTCTCCTTTAATAACTTAGGTTCTGCTAATGTAAGTCTCATTTATAACCACCTAACAAACGTAAAAAGAAGTGCATTTATATAATTTTTCTTTACAAAACCCAAAAAAAGCACCAGAGAAGATTTGTTACCATTACGAAATTGGTTCAAAACGATAGTTTTAAAAAAAACAAAAACCTCACCTATTAATAATTTAATCTTTGAACCAAAAAAATCAAAGAAAAAAATAAGGATTAAGCAAATAACGCTTAAAAATTAAACGTGAGGGTGAAACATCATGAAAGAAGATGAATACATAGATCTTGATAAAATAAACGTTGTTCCAAAAGAAGGAGAAACACCAGGTCTTTCAAAAGAACAAAACCAAACAGAAAAACAAGAACTAAAACAAGAAAATAAAGAAAAACCAAAAGAAGACAAAAAAGAAACAAAGAAAGTAATTAAAAAGAAGAAAACAACTAAAAAACCAAAAACAACTAAAACAACCACGAAACAAAAAAAATCTTCTAAAACAAAAAAGAAAAAATCAAACAATAAACCACTATACTTCTTAATAGGAATAATAATGCTAGCAATACTAGTAATAGTAATAGCAACAACTTTCTCAAAAAACGCAGAAACAAAAGAAGACAAAGTACTAATGCTAGTAAACGGAGAACCAATAAACGAACAAGAAGTAAAAACAAGAGCTGACTGGCTAAGACTACTAAACGGAATACCAATAACTGATGAACAAGCACTAGAACTAACAATAGACACAGAACTACTATACCAAGAAGCAAAAAAACAAAACATGACAATAACAGAACAAGAACTAGATGAACTATTCTGGGACATGGCTATGAGTATAGACCTAACACAACAAGAACTAATAGAATACATAGAAGGATTCGGAGTAAATTACGAAATGCTAAGAGTAGTATTCAAAAAAGAACTAATGGCGAGACAAGTATTAGAACAAGAAATATACGAAAAAGAAGTAACAGAAGAAGAACTAAAAAAATACTACGAAGAAAACAAACAAAAATTTGCATACGAAGAATTCGCAGTAGTAAAACACATACAAATAAACTTTGACAACAAAACAGAAGAAGAAACATACAAAGAAGCACAAAGAATAATGCAAGAAATAAACGAAAACAAAACGAACTTCTGCGAACTAGTAAAAGAACACTCAGACGAATGGACAACATCCAGCACATGCGGAGAATACTTCATAGAAACAAACTTCACACACATGGACGAATTATTCACAGAATCATTAAAACTAGAAGATGACGAAGTAGCAATAATAAAAACAATAGACGGCTATCACGTGACCTGGAGAGAAAAAACAATCCCCGCAGGAATAAGCACATTCGAAGAAATAAAAGAAGTACTAGAATCAATGCTAATAGAAGAAAGCATTGAACAAATATACCTAGAACTACTAGAAAGACTAACAGAAGAAGCAAACATAGACTACTTCACAGAAATAGAAGAACAAACAATAGAAATAGACCTCGAAGAATTATTCGAAGAACTAGAAGAAATAGTTGAAACAACCGAAGAAACAATCGAGGAAGTCGTAGAAGAACAACCAATAATAGAAGAAACAACAAATGAAACAATCGAAGAAGTAGAAGAAGAAATAGTTGAAGAAGCTGAAGAACAAGAACTAACAATAACATACGTAGAATCAGAACAACCAGTCTCAGAAGATACAAGAAAACTAAGACTAGCAAAATGCTTAACAGAGAAAGGAGCAAAAATGTACAACACGTACTGGAGCCCAGACGGAAAAAAACAAGCAGAACTATTCGGAGAATACTTCGAACACGTAATAACAATAGAATGTGACGCAAAAGGAACAAACCCAAAACTCGCAGAATGTAAAAACATCCTGAAAAAAGAATACCCAACTTACCCAACATGGCTAATAAACGGACAACTAATAGAAGGATACCAAAACCTAAACAACTTAGCGAGAATCTCAGGGTGCACATACTAAATCTTTTTTTCTTTTTTTTCTTTTTTTTTTCACAAATAACAAAAACATTTTTAACTAAAGAAAGCTTCTTAAATAACCAACAACGAAGGAGACCCAAAAAAATGAACTTCGGAGAAATACTAATATACACAGCCACATTCATAAGCATATATACTACTGTGTACTTCTTCTTAACACTACTCGAACACAGAAAAAACATAACAAAAAACACGAAACTAAAAAAATATCCAAGCGTAACAATAATAATACCAGCATACAACGAAGAAAAAACACTAGCGGGAACAGTAGACTCAGTACTAAACCTAGACTACCCGAAAAACAAACTAAAAATAATAATAGTAGATGACGGAAGCACAGACAAAACAGCGGAAATAGGAAGAAAATACGCTGAACAACCAAACATAGACTTCTACACAAAAACAAACGGCGGAAAACACACCGCGCTAAACCTAGCAATAGACAAAACAAACACAGAATACATAGGATCACTAGACGCAGACTCCTTCGTAGATAACCAAGCACTAAAAAGAATCATGGCATACTTCGAAGACGACAAAAACATCATGGCGGTAACACCATCCATGAAAATACACAATCCACAAACAATACTACAACACATACAAAGAACAGAATTCCTAATAGGAATACTACTAAGAAAAGTATTCTCATTCCTAGAATCAATACACGTCACACCAGGACCATTCACAATATACAAAAAAGAATTCTTCAAAAAACACGGATACTACAGAAAAGCACACCAAACAGAAGACATAGAAATAGCACTAAGAATGCAATCAAAAAACTTCAGAATAGAAAACTGCGTCAACGCATACGTATACACACACGGACCAAAAAAATTCACCCCGCTAAGAAAACAAAGACTCAGATGGTACACAGGATTCCTAGGAAACGTTATAGATTACAGAGAATTATTCAGAAGAGAACACGGAACACTAGGACTATTCGTATTACCAATGTCACTAATATCAGTAGGAATGGTAATAATCCTAGGCATATACGCGATATACAAATTCCTAGAAACAAGCTACAAAACCCTGAATAATTACATAGCAATAAACTTCGACATACTAAACCTAAAATGGTTCTCATTCGAAACATTCTACATAAGCACGAAACCAATAGCGATACTAGGACTACTAGGACTAATATTATCACTAATACTAATAATAATCACAAAAAAAATATCAAAAGAAAAACAAAGCGTAGTAAAATCATACATATACTTCGTATTGTTCTACTGGATACTCTTCGGGTACTGGTGGGCAATCTCAATAATAAGCAAAATAAGAAAGAAAAAAATAGAATGGAGCCACAAATCAAATGAAAAGAACTAAAAAAATGGATTGGGCAAAACACGCCGCGGTACTATCAATAACAGTACTAGTATTCTTCACAGGAATACTACTAGGAACACTACTAAACAAAAACAAACTAGACAACGTAAAAGAAATAAGTGAAGAACTAAGACTAAGCACGATGAGCTCAGAAGTAGAATTCGCAATACTAGCAGAGAACCCTTGCGCAATAGAAGACCTAGGATTCCTAAGTGATGACTTACACGAATTATCAATGAAAGTAGAATACATGGAGAACCAACTAGGAAGCAAAAACAAAGACGTACAAGAACTCAAGAATTTTTACTCAATAATACAACTAAGACACTGGGTACTAATGACGAAAATAAAAGAACAATGCGAAACAGAAGTAACAAACATAGTTTACTTATACTCAAACGAAGGAGATTGTAAAGAATGCGCAGACCAAGGATTCATACTAAGTTATCTAAAAAGAACAGAGAAAGTAAACATATACAGCGTAGACATAAACATAAATAACAACGCAGTAAGAACACTAAAACAAGTATACAACGTAAAAACCGCGCCTACACTAATAATAAACCAAGAAAAACACGAAGAATTCAAAACACTGAACCAACTAAAAGAACTAATCTAATTCTTAAAAATGCCAACAAAAAAATACAACAAAATAAGAATCACAGGAGGAAGCGGATCAGGAAAAACATATCTGGGCAAAAAAATATCTGAACAAACAAAAACACCTTTAACATCCCTAGATGAAGTAGCATATGATTTCTCAAAAACCACGAAGTTCGACCACAAAAAACCAGAACAAGAAATAAAAAACGAAATCAAAAAAATTCTAAAACAAAAAAAATGGCTAATAGAAGGAGGATACTATAAACTAACAAAAAAAACATACGAAGACGCAGACCTAATAATATACTTAAAACCAACCCTAACAAAAAGAATAATAAACACAACAAAAAGATTCATACAAAGAAAAAAACAAGGAAAAAACGAAGGACTAAAAAATTTCACGAAACTAACAAGATACAACATAACAACAAAAAACAAATGGCAAAAACAAAGACCAAAACTATTCCAAGAACAATACAAAAACAAAATAAAATTCTTCAAAAACGCAGAAGACGCACACGAATGGTTCAACAAACAACAAAAAAACTAACTTTTATAATAACTACTCTTTTTGAAACCCAATTCTTTTCTCTTCTTATCATAAGCTAAATGCTCACTTAAAATTAATTCAACAAAATCAGAATTTTGTCGCTTAATCAAAACAGCTCGCTTACTATTACCAATTTTTCTAAAAAAAACATACAAATCTTTAAACTCTCTTTTAGGAGGAACACTACCTAAAATATTTCCTGTCTTACAATTTTTAATCCAAGAAATAAAATCTTCAAACATACCACCTTTTAAAGAAAGAACATGTTTATCAAAATCCTTATTAAAAACAACATCTTCTCCTAAAACAGCAGTTATTAACTTTTTAATATCAGCCATGAATTAAACCTTCATAAACAGTTTTATAATGAACAAGATGAGAAACATTACTCTCAGAATTTATAGCATTAGAAAGAGATTTTAAATAATTCAATACTTCAACGTACAAATACTTCTTAGAAAATAAACAATTACAAACATCAATAAAGTACTTATCAATCTCAAATATTTCCAATTCAAAAACAATTTTCTTTAATTGTTCAGGACTAATAACATTTTTATTAACAAAATATTCATGAAAAAAAACTAAATCCCTAACTGCTTCTCTCTTTTTATCATGCTCTTTAATTTGTATATAAGATTCATGATACAAAGACATTAATTCATACAAAAAAGGCTTTTTTAAAGTAACACTTCTAGAATTATTAAAATTAGAAACAGAAACTTTCGCAACAGATTGAAAAATCGCATCAGACAATTTTTTCTCAGTCAAATAAATAATGTGCAAATTATCTTTAAATTCTTCTTTATAACCTTTATTCCTAATAATAAAAACATCAATATCATTATAAGTATCAGAAAATAAAAAAGAACCACCAACAAAGACTTTTTCGTTCTTAAAAGAAGAAATAATTCTTTTAGCTTCATCAATCCTAGAAGAAATAACATTTCCTCTAATAAAAAAATCTTTTTTTTCATCATACAAAAATTCTAAAGCTTTAACTTTTTTAGCAATGGATGTATACAAAGATTTCTTTTCAGAATTAGACATATTGATTTTACTTAAATATTTTTTAATCGCTTCAAACTGTTTAACAGTGAAAATACTAGGAACAAACAAATCTTTTTCACAAATAATTCTTTTTAATAAAATCTTATTCATATACCTTTGAAAGTAATAATTGTTTATAAATATTGTTATTTTTAATAGAAAATATTATGATTTGTTCGAAAAATCTCCGAAAAAAATAATATAAGAATAAACTAGGTGCTTCGCTTAGTCTCACTCCGTTTTCTTAATGAGTTCAACAACAGCCTCAAAGTGATTGCACCAGAAAGCTCGTGCACGTCTTGCTAGTGTGAGACATGCGCTTCGCTTAGTCTCACTCCGTTTTCTTAATGAGTTCAACA
>JAHKLZ010000047.1 GCA_020854775.1 Candidatus Woesearchaeota archaeon
ATAATTATAATTCCCATAATTATCTGATGGTGCAACGGTATTGACAGAAGCATCTTTTCCCTGTTGCGGCCCCGGTTGTATGGTGATAGTGTACTCTACCATTACTGGGTTGACAGTAATAGTTACTGTGGCAGTATTGGTGCCCGCAGTGTTGGTGGCAGTCAGGGTATAGGTAGTGGTTTCGGTTGGGGTTACAGAGGTAGAACCGCTTAAAGAGACATTTCCAATACCCGGGTTGATGGTGACAGTGGTAGCATCGGTGACCACCCAGCTTAAGATGGCAGAATCACCTTCATTGAGAATATAGACATCTGCAGTAAAGGAATGGATGACTGGCTCTGCGGGTGTAATTCCGTTACAGGCAGATAAGAAAACAAAGAATAGTATGATAAAAAAGAATTTGAAATAATAGCCATGTTTTTTGATTATTTTTTTCATCTGAAATAGACCTCCTTTTTTTCAGATTCGAAATCTATTGAAGTGAGTCCACCACCTCCTTAATAGGTACATTGATAGTTGAGAATTATTAAAACTTTAGCATCGGGTAGGAGGGAAAATTAAATAATTCCCCCGGCCTCCCACAGCACCGTACATACGGTTCCGTATACGGCGCTTCTCTAGTTTTCACATGCTTTCAGATATTGCTCCGTGAATGTGATATACCCCCATTTGCGGAGTTTATTATCATTAAGTGCAAAATTAACGATACAGTAGCTACTACAGTACCAGTTACCATTTCGCATATTGGCACAAATCCATGCCTTTTCTTTTTCTACACCTAATTTTTTAAGGTTATGAAATTTCGTTTTGACCTTTTTCCATTGTTTCCAATAGATTGTCCTCAATTTATGGCGATACCATTGGTCGATCTTCTTTAACGATGCCTTTATATCAGCAAGTGCAAAATAGTTCACCCATCCTCGTATGAATTGGGTCAGTTTTAGTACTCGGTATTTATTTCCCCAACCATTGCTTCTTGAGGTCAGTTCTCTTATTCGGTTTCTCATCTTAGTTATAGATTTTGGGTGTACTCGGAGTCTGCATTTACCTTTAAATCTGTAAAACGCATACCCTAGGTATTTCACTTTACTGATATGTGCCACTTGTGTTTTAGCTCGGTTTACCTTTAGAAATAGTTTTCCCTCAATATAGGGCACGATGTTTGCTAAGGTTCTTTTTGTACTCTTTTTACTTTTGCAAAAAATCATACCATCATCCGCATAACGCACATACCTGTGCTTTCTGCGTGTCAGTTCCTTATCCAACTCATTTAGCATTATGTTACTAAGAAGTGGACTTAGTGGTCCTCCTTGTGGCACGCCGACTTTGGTTTTCTCAAACAGTCCATTTTGCACAACTCCTGCATTTAGGTATTTATGTATTAGCGAGATTACTCTTCTGTCTTTAATGGTTCGCGATAATATTTCAATGAGTTTGCTCTGACATACTGTGTCAAAGAATTTCTCTAAATCCATATCTACCACATATACGTATCCATCATTTACATGACGCTGACATTGTTTCAATGCGTCGTGTGCACCTGTCTTTGGACGAAAGCCAAAACTATAATCAGAAAACTGTTGTTCAAATATCGGTGACAATACCTGTGTGATTGCCTGTTGGATTACTCTGTCAACCACTGTTGGTATTCCAAGTTTTCTAATCTTGCCTTTTTCTTCTTTGGGTATCTCTACCCTTCTTACTGGATTTGGATGGTATTTCCCATTTGTTATCTGTTGAATCAGTTGCTTTTGGTTATCTCTAAGGAATGTCAGAAGTTCATCTACATTCATCCCATCAACACCGCCGGCCCCTTTATTGGATTTCACTTTCTTGTACGCATTGTTAAGATTGTTTCTATCTAATATTTTTTCCAACAGATTATCCGTCTGAAAGTTTGTGATGGTGAGGTTGTTTTCAGATATCCTCTGATGGGCATACACTTCTGCATACTCTTTCTGTTCTGCAGATACCATTTGCAGATAGTCTTCAATATGAAGTTGTCTGTATTTCAATCCATCATTAGTATCATTCATTTACTCTCATCTCCTAAAGTTCAGTCCTTCCCACAAAATTTGCAACTGTGGTACTATGACCTCTGCTGACTTCTCACGATAAATCTTGTTTCAACCGCGGTTCGAATATTTTATCTTCCCACGTCCGTGAGACCTCCCCAGGTAAGAACGCAATCTTTCTCTCCATCTATCTGCCACATTTACCACAGTTAATTCCGAGTAGTTACTGGACTTTGACTTGTATTGCAGCCTTATCCTTAACTGTAGCCTGATGTGATTTCTGTTCGTCAGACCGGAGATTTGCCTACATCTTCCTTCAGATTCCATCTCGCGATGGACACCCTTGATGTTTAGCTATGTCCTTCCCACTACCAGGGTAGACTAGGGACTCTCACCCATAAGATTGCACCCATGCTGGGCGCACAACAAAAAAGACAGAGTAAGATAAGGTATCCTACTCTGTCTTTTTGACCTGAAAGATTCTTCCGGAGGGATTAGGAGAAACACTTTTTCAGCAAAACCCTGCTTGACCTTCCTAAGGCCTGGGGAATTGCCTCTTCGGTGCTTTTCTAGCCAAAAG
>JAHKLZ010000048.1 GCA_020854775.1 Candidatus Woesearchaeota archaeon
ATTTTTTCTTCGCAAAATAATAAAGGATGTAACTATTTTTTGATACATATACTAAAGTGTATATATTATAGTGTACATGACAACTTATTTTAGGATGTAACTTATTAACCTATACACTACAGTGTATATATTCCATTATACATATTAAGATATATGTAATAAAAAGTAGTTACTGTTGCTTATTTTTTATAAAACCAATAGCAGAAGCAAATATTTATATACTTTGTAAGCCTTCTTATAATTGCAAGTGTGTTAAAGATCAAAAATACACTTGTAGGACAAAAGTAATATGGCAACTAAAACAAGTATTAGAAGTGCAGCAATGCAGACGAATGTAAATCAGACAACCATAAAGAACGTATCAGATCTCAAAGAACTGTCTTTAGACGTAGATATTGAAGATAGGACTTTTGGCTCAGGGGATCAAGCATTTACTGTAACTGGTTTCGAAATGGATAATGTTTTTTATCGTATCCCAAAAACAGTACTGAGTCAGATAAAAATGCTGCTAGAGGATGATGTAAACCTTGAGAGAGTAAAGATCAAAAAAGTGGGGACGGGCATGCAGACTCAGTACTTGGTCACACCAATGTGACCATTTTTTTAAAAAAGAGGTGATCTTATAGCACCATTAAATTGTTTCATGGAATCACCGACAATAAGGGCGTATCGTTTAAGAGCGACTAGAATAATGAAACGTGAATGTTGTTATAAACATTGTGAGTTTTGCGGCACTAATAATAAAATTCACGTTCACCATATAGATGGTGATTTTACAAATAATGAATTGTGGAATCTAGTATATCTATGTTCAAAACATCATAAATATTTACATTCTTTATAATGGTGATGAAAAATGGTACAAATACTCAGAACTAACTATGACATTGTAGAAAATTGTAGTAATTGTTTTCTTAGATGGAAATGCAAACATAAAACTTATGACCAGAGCAATGATAAGAGGATGTACTGCACGTTATATCAAGAGGTGTTACAATGAAAAAAGTGATAGGAACTAAACTATTGGAAAAATATAAACCATGTGAAATGTGTAAAAAAGTACTTGTCAAACGTGTTTATAATGGTTTCATTTTTAAACCCGTATGTTGTGAATGTAGAGCAGAATTAAGGCAAAAAGAACAAAAAAATATATAAAATGTATGAGGTATAAATTATGAGGGCCCCTAAAGATAACCCATATGATAAAACAGGTGAAAAACCGAAACGTAATTTTTACGAACAAACTTTTTTTAGCAAAAATAAGATCTATGTTAAAACATTCCAGAGTGGAAATAATAAAATGTGGGTGTATGACAAAAATAAAGTACCTAAAGCCCAGGATGGTAGTTTTATAATAGATAAAAATGTAAAACCAGAAAGAAAAATATCATTTAACAAGTTCAGAAACGAAGCAATACTTATTCAGCGAAACGAAGTAATAAAAAGACTACAAACACAATTCGATCTAAATTATAAACAAGCTATAAACCTATATGAAAAAAATAAAGAGGAAATAAGGATGCAACGAATTGAAGGTATTATGGCACAAAAAGGAATGAATAGAAGTAACGCAATACTTTATTATAATGACCTCGTAGATAGAAAAAAGTTTAGCGAGTTGAAAACCTATGCTAACTCTCCGAACTTAGAAGTAACATATAGATTTTAAAGGAGTTTAAAAATGTCAGCTACAAATAGAGGTTCGTTAAGACAATCTTTTGATCGATATGTTACACCAGAATATACAATAGATATAATGTTATTATGAAATTTGTGTAAGGTGTTACAATGAGAGTTAAATGCAACATGGCATGTATACACATACATCAATGTTATTCACAATACACTATAAAACAAGTATGTAAGAAAATGAAAGAAAAAGGTTTGTGCAAAAGGGTTAAAAAATGAAATGTAAGAATTTTCTTAATATTAGAATGCCTCAGATAAGAGGTAACTATAATATTAATGAAGATCAAAAGATAAGCGTATCTTTTGATACAGAAACCCGTAAAGGAAAACCTTTTTTATTGTGTGACAGCTCTGGAAATGTATTAACAAAACACGAGGATATGATAGATCACCTGTTAAACCAAAAAGACACCTTAAATACATTTTATAATTTGAGTTACGATAAGAACGCAATATTAAAATTTTTACCTAAAGACTGTTTAAGATTTTTTGCTAAATATGACTATTGCATCCATGATAATATTTATTATGGTGGTGTTGGTGCTAAAAGTTTTGACATTGCATATGCTACAGAAACCAACGAAGATAATAAAAGTGTAGTAGACCATAATAACGAATTATACACTATTTCCAAGCCTGTTAAATATTTCGATATAATGCAATTTTTCAAATATGAAAAAAGTACAAAATTGGAATATGTATCTAGTAAATACTTAAATGACCATAAAATTCCTATAGAAGATTTAGGATATAATATTGAAAATTTACCCCTTGATAATACAGTAATAGAATATTGTATTCATGATTCAGAACTTACAAAAGGTTTAACAGATATTGTTATTAATTCCTGTAACCATATAGGTATGCTCTTTAATGCTCCGTATTCATGTGCTTCACTATCTGTTGACTATTTTTACAAAACAAAAACAGATATTAAACCATTTACGATAAAAAACCCTAAATGGTTCTTATTTCAGAGAATAGAGAATGAAATAAGTATTAACCCCAGAAACTACGATATATCTTATTATGCTTATAATGCTTATGTTGGTGGAAAGTCGGAAGTTGTAAAACGTGGGAAATATGATAATGTTTTTGAATATGATGTAACTTCTATGTACCCGTATCAGATGACATTTTTAGAAGATTGCAACAAATTAAAATGGGTTAAAATATCATCAATGAAAGAACTATTAAACTTCGGAATAGAAAATATTGCTTATGGGTTTTTAAAAATAAATGTAGATATTCCTTATAATTATACTAACTTATTACCATATAAAAATAGCAATGTGTTAAAATATACTGTTGGTGAATTGAAAGAATACTTTACAACCATTGAAGAGATCAAAACCTTATGTAATTTAGATATAGTGGATTATACTGATATTGAAATTATTAACGGGTGGATAGGTGTAAGATATGAAGATAACCCAATATACACCCCTTTTAAAGACACTATTAATTTATTATTTGAGCAGAGGGCACAATACAAAAAAACAGATTTTAGAAACCTGCTTTTTAAAATAATTCTTAATTCAATATATGGAAAATTTATAGAGGTAAATCCGAAATATGAACAAAATACAGATATAGACCTGTGTAATATTGATGATTATGCTATAACTGTAGATGATATACTGGTTAAAAATTGGGTATGCGGTAACTACTTTAATCCTATATATGCTTCTCAAATAACTGCTTTAAGCAGGTGTATGGTGTATAATGCCGCAATGCAAAAAGAGGATGCATTTATAGCAACATTTACAGATAGTGTTATATCAGAATCCCAATTGAACCTTAATGAAGGCAAACATCTGGGGCAATGGGAAAGATCAGAAGGTGATCTATTTATGGTAGGTGCTGGGTTCTATGAATTTGAGGGTGAAACTATAGAAACATCAAAATCACGCACCAGAGGAGTACATATAAAGAAAACTGCAAACAGTAATATATTACATGGTCCAGAATTTGATAATATTTTTAATTATGGTTATGAAGAGATAAGGGTAAAAAAGCTAAAAGAATGTGTAATTCAGGATAAATTAGATGATTTTAACACTTTTCAAAAACAAATTAAAATAAAAGATGTAAATTTTGACACTAAAAGAATATGGGATTTTAATTATAGTAACATAGAACAAGTTAGAAAAATACAGTGTAATTCTAAACCACTAAATACAGCAATGCTTTAGAAACATTTATATAGTAATGATGCCTATTATTAACTATAGAAGCGTTGTAATACTTCAAAAAGGATGGTAAGAAAAATGTACACAAATGTATATATTAACTTCAACGAAATAGCAGATAGATATTATATATCTGTTTACGTATCTGAAAATAAAGAAACAATGGGGATTAATCTTGTAACTATAAGATGTAAGAACTATCAGATAGTTAAAGATAAGTTCATATATTGTGATACAGGTGCAACTCATCAAACTATAGAGATCAATGAAAATACAACTATACACGAGGGATAAAAATGTCTATAAACTATTTTGTGGTGCTTTTCGCAAGCACCTTTACAATATTTCTTATTGGAATAATGGCTTTAGGTTTGATAATAACAATGTGAGGTATAAAAATGAAGGATATGATACCAATGGAATATGTTGAATTAAGTGTATATATGGTGTCTGGTGTAATGACATCATTTTGTATTGCGTGGATAATATGTACATTGTATTAAGGTGATCAGGATGCAAGTAGAAAAGTGTTTTAGTGTGTGTGCAGGATGTGGAAAAGAAATAGTGTGTAATTATACACATAAAAATCAAAAACTGTATTGTACAAATTGTAATAAAGAAATATTTTCATATATAATAGTTGATGAGGCATAAAAATGCTTATAATGGATATTTTTTGCGGAACAAAATGTGTTTCAAAGGCAGCAGAAAAAATGGGGTTTGAATCCTATTCTATAGATATAGAACCAAAATTTATACCGTCTAAGGTATTTGATATGCTTGACCCTCTTGACAAAGAGATATTAAATATTATGGAAAAAGCAGACATTATTTTTATGTCACCTCCGTGTAATACCTTATCAATGGCTTGCGGAAACAGGTATTTCAATGCGGACCACTCCCCTAAAGATCAAAGGGGTAAAGATGCGATAGCCTTGCTAAATATATGTGCTGAAATAGCTTCTTATGCAGAACGCAATGATAAATATTATGTGGTCGAGAATCCAAGAGCAAGGGCTAGATGGTTTTTACCTGAATTTAATAGACAAACTGTATGGTACTGTCAGTATGAATGTGATAGAGCTAAACCTACTGATATCTGGACTAATATACCTTTTATAGCAAAAACATGTAAGAACAATAGCCCGACGTGCCATCATAAAAAAGCACCCAGAGGTAGTACAACAGGTACTCAAGGAAGAACAATAGAAGAAAAGTATAGTATACCTGAAAAGTTAATATGTGAATTGATCAGTAATGCAAAAAATAAATATAAATAACATTAAATGCATTATAGCATGAGGTTTAAAAAATGTCAAAAATCCCAATAGAAGTGGTTGAACGATACAATGAACTGGTATCTAGCATAGAAGCAGAAATAAAGAATACTCTTCCGCTACGTGAAAAAAATCAAGCTAAGAACCTGCTTAAAAAGATCAAAGAAAGCAGGATGCCTGATTTTAGCATAAAAGACAATGAAGGGGTTGATATTTCTATCAGTGGCATCCTTAGTAGTTACCTTGAAAATATACCTGATAAAAGAAAAAAGGACAACAGATCTGAGATCACAAAACAGATAAGAGCCATTGAAACCCTCTACCCCGAAATTAAAGAGTAAGATCAACTAAAAGTTATGTGGGTTTACCTCCTTTCCCACATAACCCTTAATTCTTATAATTGTGCATAATCATATTTTGTCTTTTTTGCTGTTGGCACAAAAACCCTTTCTACGACTTCATAAGTGTTATACATATCGAATATTTGAACAGGTAACCTGAAAAATTTTGTCGGTTTTGGTTGTATTAAACCATCACCCTGATTTATACATTCTCTTATTGCTATATAATGTATTTGATAACAATCATCTTTTTCGCATTTCACATACTGTCCATTTTCATAATGACACTTAGAAACCACATATATTTTATGCGTTAATTCTCTAAGAAACTTAGGTATTTTACCGTATGTCTGACTTGTATAATATAGCTTAATATCCATTTTTCTAGTTTGTTTTGCCATATTCATCAAAGCAAGCCCATCGTTTTTCTGGTTCGGCCTTTCATAACACGATATCCATGTGCTTAACTCATCTATAATATATGTGCTGTCGGTATCACCGATAAGATCACCGTCAATATCTGTTTCACCATTGCCCTCTCTCATTTTAACAACAGTTTGATTAAGACTAAATAAATGGTCATATTCAATGCCTTTCAATTTAAAATTTGCTCTTATTTTTCTTCCGTTCAAATAATCCAACATAGCAAGATAAACCATAGTTGCAGTTTTACCATTACCCATATTATAAGAATACTCTTCTCCGCAAAGACATATACATGGCATTTTTTAATTTACCTCCTTATTTTCAATTATATATTTTACAATTTCAAAACAACCAGTACAAACAAAATTATAGAATACTGCAAAACCTACAACAGAAAAAGCACTTAAAAGTAACTCTACTCTTTCAGTTTGCGGGCTATCTAGCATTGCTGTAAATGACAGAATACCGCCACAAATAAAAAGTAGATCAAAAAGGATCCGTTTAGATCTTGTTTTGAGTTTGTTGTCCACCCGTTCTCACCTCTGTATCCGTATTAACCAATGCTGATAATACATATTTGTCCTCATCTCTTCCTTTTCTATCAAGGGCCAAGCCTAATTCCATCCAATGAGGTACATATGCTTTTAAAAAGTCTATTTGTTGATCTTGCATTATTTTTTCTATTTCTTTTTTAGGCTTACCATGTTTAAGTAAAAATCTCTCTGTTGATTCAAAAGGTTTTATTCCTATCATTGCCATTACTGGAATAAGATCCCGCTGCCATGAATTAACCTGAGTTTTGAGGTCTTCTCTACTAATGAATGCTCTTGCTAGTTCTATTTTTTCTTTTTGTACCTCACCTAACATAGCAACTAGCAAAGCATTTGAATCCATTACATTTTGTTGTGGTACATCTCGAAGAGATTCTTCTATAATATTATTAAGTGGAGGTTTATCGTTCATAATTTTAGCCTCCTATGCTAAATGCACCGATCTTATAAGCTATAAGGAAACAAATAAATATACAACCCATTACTGCAAAAAATGTATATTTAATAAATGTTACCTCTTTAGATGCATTGAATTTTGAAAATATCTCTGTATTGAATTTTTGGTAATATTCGTTTGAGTCGACATAATACCTAGTTTTGCCTATATCAATATCGGATTCTGATATTTTTATAGGTTCAGCACAATTGCTCATATAGAATACAGTCTTATTCAGCACTGCACTTTCGGAACATACATACATTTTTTCAGTGCTCTTGATAATGAAATGTTTTTTATTCCTATAGTTACGAACTAATTTTTTTCTATGAGTATCAAGAAAAATACATTCTACGGATTTTGTAATATCCATATAGATATTTCGCAATACTTCAATTATAGTTGGTGCAATAATAAGCAGAAAACCTACTATTCCATATAGTGCAAAATAATTGATTTGTTGCATATTTTTTCACCATCCATATTTTGAATTTAGGTATTTTTCAGCCTCTCTTAAAGATGTGCTTTCATGCAATTTTGTTTTTGTCTTTCCGCTTGCAACTTCGTATACTTTACAACATCCTTTTTGTACATGCAATACTATTTTTGTGCTCATGCGATCACCCATATATTATTTACTACTACTATTCCAGTTATGATTATATTACACAACATGCAAATATTAAAATAATGTTTCATTTCGTTACTAGTACCTATAAATTGATATAATAAGTACAATACTACACAATAACATACTTTTAAAAATACTATGCTTTCAGGCAACATACCTGAAAGAAACGGATTAGCTTCTTTCCCTATTCCAGATGTAAGACTATAATATGTAGTCATTGCATCCGCAATTTGCAGTATTATAGCTGCTATTAATATTCGTTTTTCGTTATTCATTTTTTCCCTCTCTTTGAGCCTGTAATGCAAGGTAACCGTATATACAGGCGAATGCAAGATCAATTACAGAGGTAACATTTATTACTATCTGTAATATCATTACTATGGAAATTAAAAAAATATCCATATTTAGCTTTTTGAATTGTGATAAGTATATTAATGCTATGAGTACATATAAATATGATGTGTCTATCATAATAATCCCCTTGCATACAATATTAATGCAATTACTAGCAATATTTCTAATCCTGCAATTAATGAGTTAATAAAATCATTGCCCACATCAATAGTAAATGCCCTCACCAACCCTTTTAGAGATACAATATTAAACTCATCACCTGTAATTGTATCGTTCATATAGTTATAATTTGTATCGCCAACAGGTTGTGCATTAATAAGAAAATTGAAACCCGCAAAAAGTACTATTAATATGCCCAACGTATAAAAAATGTTCAACGGTTAACTACCCCCTGAACTTAACTTCATAGCTATAAATGCTATTATACATAATACCATAGTATAGAGTATCCACATGGGCAACAGCCCCATTAATGCACATAGACCAACTGCAAGAGGTATTAATACAACCATTGCAGAACCATTGATATTACCGTCTTTTCCTCTTCCAAATTGGAAACCTACTACACCAATTATAATAATTGCAATTAAATAAGGGCTTTCAAGGAAATTACTAACTATATTAGTAGGGTTACTATCAATAGGTTGTGTACCTGTTCCTATAGGGCTATCTTGATCTAATATCAGAAACGTATCAGAATCAATAAAACCTTTTGCTCCTGTTATAGTATTATACTCATATAATTTTACCTTCCATGTACCATTACCCCTTATATTACTAAATTCTACCTGTCCAGAAGTAACATAATCACCTTTCCCAAAAAGACCTAAAGTATAAGATTGATATTTCCATGATGATTTAGGAATATCATAAGAAGAAACAAAAACATCTAATGGAGAGAATATTTCAATCCTGAATTTGTATGTATCCTGAATAGGTTTATTATGTGTATTTGTCCATGTATTTATATAATCTTCATCTATTGCAATACTCCATTTTACATTTACGTTTGACATATTATAATAATTCTCATATTCAGAAGAAACAGCCCCAACATTATAATCTATTTCAACAGGAGTACTACCTTCTTCTTCTGTATAAACACCTCCTGCTCCAGATATTGAACTAAATGTCACTATTTTATCTTGCGTAGTTGCCGCAAAACAAATAATCCCATTAGGTTTTATTATTAAATTACCTGAATCTGTAGAAGTAGGATAATAACCTGTACCATAATATACATTACCTATTGAAGCAGTACCGTTATACTCAATTATTTGTGTTCTTGTATTTGAATATGTTGCGGCTCCTAATATCCAATTATCGTTAGACAATGGAGCCAAATAACTAACAACATTATCTGTACTAAGAATAGCATTATCATATATTTTTGTTTTTGTGTTTGTGCTGGTATATTTATATAAGTCTAAGTTATTGTTGGTATCAATTACAGCAACATATAACCCATTATCATGAACAAAAATATCTAACCTATTTCTGTTTGCTGATGTGGCTATACTTTCAATTTCAGACGTGGAAATAAATTCAGAAGAAACTAATGTTGTACCATCAATTTTATAAACGTTTTTATTGAATGCAGAATAAATATAAATATCGTTGTTACTATCAGCAACAATCCTATTATTATACAATGTTGTGCCTGTAGAAAAATCACCTAAATAATAACCATCTTTGTGATCTTCATCTGCAAAATTAAGATCACCAAATGCTCTTTGATATGGTGATGATGGTATTTTATATGCTCTTCCATCTACCAAAGATACATATATCCAGTTTTTAGTATTATATATACTTACAACATCCGTTGGAAAGTCGGTAATAGAGTTAACGGACATACCAGAGCCAAATATATCTGTACTAATAATGTCATTATCTGAACCTGCTAATATTATCTGGTCAGGATCACCTAGATATCCTGATGGCGCAACACCATGCGCTACACAATGAAGATCAGTAACAGATATTTCTATACCACTAACAATAGAAACAGAAAAAATACAAAAAATAGCTAAAAATATAAAAGGTGATATTTTCATTTTTATCACCTTTACAGATCGTTAGAGAATTTACCAATTATACCGATCACGATAAACAGAGGAAGAAGAGCAACAAGGGTTGTTTCTGTAGTTCCCCATCCTGTAGTATTCATGTTGGTAAGGCTGGTTATAATTGTTGGTAAAAGCGCAGATACGAAAACAGCACCGACCAGAAGCGCAATAATACTGGATGTAGACATTACTGCCGCCTGATCTTTTGTAATTGCACCGGTCTTAAGAGCATATCTTTTCACAAAATTCATATTCAAAACACCTCAATTTATTATAATATTGTATTTCATGATATATATAGTTTAGTATAGTAATAGATACCTGTTACATCCTAAAATAAGTTGTCATGTACACTATAATATATACACTTTAGTGTATAGGTTAATAAGTTACATCCTAAAATAAGTTGTCATGTACACTATAATATATACACTTTAGTATATGTATCAGAAAATAGTTACATCCTTTATTATTTTGCGAAGAAAAAATAAATAGCGGGCGGCTCTGTAACTGTCTAAAAAAATTAGGGA
>JAHKLZ010000049.1 GCA_020854775.1 Candidatus Woesearchaeota archaeon
AATGGGTTAGAGAATATCTGTCTATACCCGCAAAAAAAAAGGACGTACAATTGCCCGAACCTAAACCGGTTAATGAACCAATCTATAACCAGTACCAGGCTAAAAGGCAGTTAACAAAGTTTGAAAAGAAAGTTAATTTTACCAGGATAGAAAAAAGCCTTAACAAATACGAAACAGGTGCAAGAGATGCACTGGTTGAGATTATAACCAAACAGAAAGAAGCTTTAGGGAAAAGCATAATCCGGAGCAAGCTGGTTGAAAACAATGAACCGAAAGAGATTGAAAAACTGCAGCTTAATTATGTCGGTGAATTAAGGACAGAAATTAAGAACTGGCTAATCGAGCTCTGGAAATACGGCAAGGAAGAAGTAAGAAGTGAATTATCCAGGATGAATTTTGTAGATGTGGTAATAGGGTTGCCACCTGAAAAGGCTATGAAGTATCTGCAGAACAAAGCGTTTTATATTGCCGGAGTAATAAGAGATGACATATTAAAGAAAGCAAGAACGATCCTTTATAACGGGTTGAGATCAGGGAAGAAGCAATCTGAATTAATCTATGAGCTTGATAACTATTTCAAAGAGTATATCGGGACTCCTGGCATAGAGATTAAATCAGGCAGGGAATTAACCCCGTATCACCTGGAAAATGTTGTTAGAACCAACTTATCCGATGCCTATAACCAGGGCAGGCTGGATATGATGCGTGATCCGGATGTGAAAGGTTTTGTAGTTGCGTACCAATACAGTGCAATTATGGATGATAGAACAACTGATTTTTGTGCAAGCATGGACGGAAAGGTATTTGAAGCCAATGATCCGGATATTGCAAGAATCAACCCACCGAACCATTACCAATGCCGGAGCCAATTAATACCGATAACCAAGTATGAGAAATTTGAACCAATAGATGCAGGAGATAAGGCCAGAATCTTGGCCATGAAAACAAGTGATTTTATTTTTGATAGAGAGAAGGTGACTATAGATGCCGTATAAGATTGATAATCCACCGGAAGTTATAAAAGGGTTGCCGAAGGATGCACAGGCCATATGGATCGAAATATACAATAATGCCTTTAAGCAGTATGAGGGAAATGACAAACAGGAAGAGCTGGCAAATCAGACAGCTTGGGCAGGATTAAAAAAGGCTGGCTGGGAAAAAAACGAAGATGATAAGTGGATTAAGAAAAACACTTTTGCGGAGCTCCATGATATTGAAGTTTTTGCAGTGGGTACATGGAATAACACCAAGATAACCGAAAAAGATATTGACGATATTGTCAACGGTACAAATGAAATAATCGATAAGGTTAAGCCGTTTGTAAAGCTGGGGCACGATGATAAACAGAAACTCTTGCAGAATTCAGGATTGCCCGCAGGCGGTTGGATAACCAAGTTAAAGCGTAAAGGGCAAAAGATATTGGTTGACATTGCCGATGTACCCCAAAAACTCTATGAGTTAATCAGTAAAGGAGCTTACAAACGAATAAGCTCCGAAATATTGTGGGATTACACCGAACCGTCAACCAAGCGTAAATACAATAAAGTGTTATCAGCGATAGCCTTTTTAGGTGCTGATTTACCCGCAGTCACAAATTTAGAAGACATTGCTGCATTATACAGTGATGCCAACAAAGATGCTCAGATTATCCTTTATGAGGATGAGCAGAACAAAAAGAAAGTAAACGATAAGAATATTAAGAAAGGAAGTGAATGGATAATGCCAAATGGAATCAAAGTACAGGAATTAGAAGGTAAGAAATTTGTTGCATTAGAAGATTACGAAGCTATTGAACTTGAAAAAGCTGAAGCTGACAAAATGAAAAAAGATTATGAAGAAGCCCAGGCGAAGCTGAAGAAATATGAAGAAGAGCAGAAAAGACTGAAAGAGGAAGCCAGGAAGAAAGACATTGAAAAGTTTGTAGCTGATAACTGCAGTGAAACAACTATGCATTTCTTGCCGAAACAGAAAGATATCGTGATGACTCTTATGGAGTCTTTTGACAATGAAAACAAATGGGAATTTACAGAAGGAAGCAACACCAAAGAACTGACACAAGCTGAACTGTTTAAAATGTTTATCGAATTACAGCCCAATATGGCCGTAGATAAATTCAAGGAATTAAGTTCTGGCGGTGACAATAACAATGAACCTGAAACTGATTTAGACAAGATCAACAAATATGCAGAAGAACATAAAATGACTTTTGCTGATGCTGCTATAGCGTTATTCCCCAATGGGGATTACAAACTCGATAACAAATAATGAACAGGAATTAACGAGAAAGGAAGTGAATTAATATGTCTCAACAAATGAGTGCAGGAGCGGTTGACCTGACTTTTAAAGCCAGTGGAGATCTAAGCTCTAAACAATATTATTTTGTCAAACTGGATGCTGACGGAAAAGTAGAAGCTTGCGGAGCTAACGGAGTATCTATTGGAATATTACAGAATGCCCCAGATGCTGAAGATAAAGCTGCAAGAGTAAGAATATTAGGGACTTCTAAATTAGTTATGAATGAAGCAGTTGATGAAGGTGAAGCTATAACTTCAACAGGTGACGGAGACGGAGAAGTTGTTGATGCTGCCGATGAATACTTTGGTGCGATTGCTTTAGAGGCTGCCACTGCCCAGGATGATATTATTGAAGTTTTAATTACCCATGCATACAGCCCAGCATCTCATGCATAGAAATTAATAGATTATGAAAGGAAGTGATTTAAATGCCAGAACCTAATGATGTTCATGTTGACCAAGTATTAACAGG
>JAHKLZ010000050.1 GCA_020854775.1 Candidatus Woesearchaeota archaeon
AAACAACAAAGAAGAATTAAAAAAATTATTCAAAAAAAACAAAATAGTAATAGATTTATTACCAACAATATTTAGAAAACACATAACGGAAATAGCAATAGAAACAAAAACGAACCTAGTAAACACTTCTTTCAGCTACCACATAGAAGAACTATCAAATCAGATAACACAAGCAAAAATAATAATTATGCCAGAAGCAGGACTAGACCCAGGAATAGACCTAATACTCGCAGGAGAAGCAAAAAAAAGATTTGACGAAATAACACACTTCGCATCAGCATGCGGGGGAGTACCAACAAAAGAAGCATGTGACAATCCTCTAAATTACAAAATAAGCTGGAACTTCGAAGGAGTACTATCAGCATACAAAAGACCAGCAAACATAATAGAACAAGGAAATATAATAAACATAGAACCAGAAGAACTATTTAATTACAGCGAAGAAATAGAAATAGAAACAATAGGAAAAATGGAAATGTACCCTAACGGTTATTCAACAAGATACGCAGAAACACTAGAATTAAACAACGTACCAAACGTAGCAAGATACACATTAAGATGGCCGGGACACTCAGACTTCTGGAAAAAAATAATACAACTAGGAATAATAGATGACGAACCAATACTAGGAATAAGCCCAAAACAATACTTAGCAAAAGTCTTAGAATCAAAATTACAATACAAAGAAAACGAAAAAGACCTAGTAGTACTAAGAAACGAAGTAAAAGGAAAAATAAAAGGAAAAGAAAAAACACTAACACAAACACTAATAGATACAAAAGACAAAACAGGACTAATGGCAATGAACAGAACCGTAGGATTCACAGCGAGCATAATCGCACAAATGATATTAAACAAAAAAATCACAAAAAAAGGATTGCTAAACCCAGCAAAAGACATACCATACCCTGAATTCATAAAAGAACTAAAAAAAAGAAAAATAAAAATAAAAGAAACACTAAAATAAAAAAATGACTTGGCTAACATACGCGATAACAGTGATGGTACTAGCAACCGCTGCTATGTTACTAGAAAAAAAATCACTACTAAGATAACACGCAATGCAATTCTCAGCGGTACTAGCAATAATAAATATGCTAATAGACCTACCTTTCCTAGTAACAGCGAACTACGCTTCTCTCAACATAAAAATAATAACAATGATGTTCTTCGCATCAATAATAGGAAGCTTAGCATACTTATTCATGGCTAAATCAGTAAGACACACAGAAATAAGCATAGCTGCACCACTACTAGCCCTATCACCAGCACTCACAGCGATAATAGGATTCATACTAATAGGAGAAAAACTAACAAACCTACAAATAATAGGAATGGCACTAATAGTAATAGGATCATACATGATAACCCTAAAAAAAGAAGACACATTCATGAAAGGAATAACAAAAGTATTCAAATACAAATACTACAGATTCATATTATTCTCAGTAATACTATATTCCTTTTCGAGCGTAGTAGACAAATACTTACTAATAACGCACAACTTAGAACCAACAACGTACGTAGCCATAATGCAAATATTCATCGCGATACACTTATTCACAATGATATCAATATTTCACGGAGGAACAAAAGACATAAAAGAAGGATTCAAAAAAGCAAAATGGCTAATACTACTAGTATCCGTATTCACCGTAGGTTACAGATTCGCACAATCAGAAGCATTCAAACTAACACAAACAGGACTCGTAATAGCAATGAAAAGAGTATCAGCACTCTTCGTAGTACTAATAGGAGGAGAAATATTCAAAGAAAAACACAAACTACAAAGAATCATAGCAACAATAATAATGATAACAGGAGTAATATTAATAATATTATAAAAAAAATTTATTCAACCAAAATAGCAGGCTTACCAGGCAAAGCCTTATCAGCTTTTTGTTCCTTAGAATCATCAGCTTTTTCAACCAAGACTTCGCATCCGAATTCATCTTTTACTAGGTTCATATTTTCTTCAATGTTTTTTAATTCTTCAACCAAAGAAATATCTTCTCTAGTTAATTTAGATTCATCTTTCAAAAATAAAGGAATAAGCTTCATAACATCCTTACTATGATTCTTCAAATCAGTACTCATAACTCGCTTAATTATTTCTTTAGAATCACGAGTCTCTTTTATGATTGATTTGTATAACTTTATGAAATCATACTTCCATTCAGATGAAACAATAACTCTTATTTTCTTAGGAGAAATACCAATTAATTTAATCACGCTCCTAATATCTTCCCTCAAATCAAGAATTAAATCATCCAAATACTCAGATTTCTCATCAATCAAGGATTCATCAAAAACAGGCCAAGACTCCACCGAAACCAAAGTTTTATTTCCAAGCCTAGACCACAACTCTTCAGCAATATGAGGCATAAAAGGAGATAATAATTTTATGTAAACTTCAAAATCTTTTTTGGAAAGACCTTTATCAAACTCTGAAAACAATTCTCTTAATTCAATAACAGCTAAGTTATATTTCATGTTCTCTATGTAACTAGTAACATTCCTAACAGTTTTATGAATCTTACTCACAACTTTAGAACTCGTACTATTTTCCCTAAAAGAATCAGAAAACCTCAACAATTTATTAACGAAACGAAAACTACCCTCAGCGCCAGTATCACTCCAAGCAATATCTTTATCAGGAGAAGCCTGACTCACAAGGAATAAACGAGCACTATCAATACCATACTTATCAGAAACAGTTTCAGGAAGAACAACGTTACCCTTAGACTTAGACATCTTCTCACCATCAGGACCAAGAAGCATACCTTGATTAAACAACCTCTTAGCAGGCTCACCAAACTTTAACAAACCAATATCCCTAAGAAACTTAGTGTAAAACCTAGAATAAATAAGATGCATACAAGCATGCTCCTTCCCACCAATATAAAAGTCGACGGGGCACCAATAATTAACATTTTCCTTACTAAAAATCTCTTTTTCATTCTTAGAATCAGTGTACCTAAGAAAGTACCAAGAACTATTAACAAAAGTATCCATGGTATCAGTTTCTAACCTGTACTTCTTACCATTAATTTCAACGAAATGAGACTTACTAGTCTCCAAAGGATTACCAATACCTTCCTTGAACGTAACATCATCAGGCAAAACAATAGGCAACAAATCCTCAGGAACAGGACAAGGATTATTATCCTCATCATAATACACAGGAATAGGAGTGCCCCAATAACGCTGACGAGAAATCAACCAATCACGCAAACGAAAATTAACCTTCTCAGAACCCACACCAAGAGATTCTAATTTCTTAGTAATCTCCTTCTTAGCAACCTCACTAGACAAACCATTAAATTCTTTACTATTAACAAGAACGCCCTCACCAGTAAAAGCCTTACCCTGCTCATTCTTACCTTTAACAACATCCTTAATAGGAATCTCGTATTTCTTAGCGAACTCAAAATCACGCTGATCATGAGCAGGAACAGCCATTACCATACCAGAACCATACTCAGCCAAAACAAAGTTACCAGCATAAACAGGAATCTCCTCACCAGTCAAAGGATGCACAGCAAAAGAACCAGTAAAAACACCCTCCTTCTCCAACTTATCCATATCTTCCTGCTTAACAGAATGAATCTTCTTCCTAAAATCATCAACAGCTTGCTTATTTTCATCAGTTACTAATTCATCAAGCTTAGAATGCTGAGCACTAACAACCATGAAAGTAACACCAAACAAAGTATCAGGCCTAGTAGTGAAAACTTTCCAATCCTCACCATTAATTTTAAAAACAATCTCAGTCCCAAAACTCTTATTAATCCAATTCAACTGAAGCTTCTTAATAGTATCAGGCCAACCAACCAAATCCTTAATGCCCTCATATAACTCATCAGAATACTCACTTATTTTCAAAAACCACTGACTAAGATGCTTAACCTCAACTTCGGTATCATCATGACGCCAACACATACCATTATGAACCTGCTCATTAGCAAGAACAGTATTACACTTAGAACACCAATTCACACCCGAAGTTTTTTTATAAACCAAGCCCCTCTTGTACATCTGCAAAAAAATCCACTGATCCCACTTAAAATAATCAGGCTTATGAGTCTCAACAATCCTAGACCAATCATAACTCAAACCAAGATTCTTCATCTGCCTAATATAATTCTTAACAGCTTCTTCCGTGAACTTCCTAGGATGAACACCAGCCTTAATAGAAGCATTCTCAGTAGGCAAACCAAGAGAATCAAAACCCATAGGATACAAAACATTAAAACCAGTCATACGCTTAAACCTAGCAAAAATATCACCAATCGTATAATTCAACGCGTGACCCATATGTAAGCCAGAAGCACTAGGATATGGAAACATCTCCAAAACATAAAACTTCTCTTTACTTTTATCCTCAGAGACTTTAAAAATACCTTTCTCATCCCAAACTTTTTGCCACTTCTTCTCAATGCTCGCAAAATCAACCATGATGACACCTTTCAAACAAAACGAATAAACAAAAATATATAAAACTTTACCCAAAAAAACAAAAAACTACAAATCCTTAACATCATATAATTCAATAGCATTAGTAACTTTCTTTTCATACTCTTTTTTATTCCTTAACAAAAGAACCTTATCACTATTCTTTAAAACTCCAATAAATTTTAATCTTTTCAACAAAGTCTTAGCACTAACAACATGCTTCTTACCCATAACCAAAGACTCAACACTCCAAGACAACACTAACAAAGAACTAACCAAATCATTATTTGTTACAGCAATAACTTTTTTACCAACACGATACCTAGAAATCATACTAGCAGTATAACCAGAACTAGTAAGACACACAATTTTACTAATATCAAGAGAAAAAAGAAGAGAACTAGCAGCACCAATCAAACTCTCACTATCATTCTTCACTTCAAACACTTTAGGCAAAACATGATTATCAGCCTCCTTCAAAACAGAAGACAACTCCTTAATTACAAGAATAGGATGCTTACCAACAGCAGTCTCACCACTAAGCATCACAGCATCAGCGCCATCCATCACAGCATTAGCAACATCACTCACCTCAGCCCTAGTAGGCTCAACAGAATAAACCATTGATTCAAACATCTGAGTAGCAACAATACAAGACTTACCAAACTCATTACACAAATCAACAATATTTTTCTGAACAAAAGGAACATTCTCCTTACCAATTTCAACAGCCAAATCACCCCTGGCAATCATAACCGCGTCACTAACCATAACTATTTCTTTTATATTCTTTAATCCTTCATTATTCTCAATCTTACTAACAATTAAAGAATCAGTCAATTTTCTTAACCTAAGAACATCCTCTTTGTTTCTAACAAAACTCAACGCAACAAAATCCACCTTGTTTTTCTTCGCGAACTTAATAACATCTAAGTCTTTACCAGAAAGATTAGGAACCTTAAGTCTACGATTAGGAACATTAACACCCTTATTCTCCAATACAACAGCATCATCCTGAAACTCCAATAACACACAATCTTTAGATTTTTCTTTTACCTTCGACTTAATCAAACCATTATCAAAAAAAACCAAATCATTCTTTCTTAAACTATCAATAATATCATAATTAAAATAAGGAAATTTCTTCCTAAAAATTTTAACCAATTCCATTTTTTTAACTTTCAAAGGTTCCTTTAAACAAATACGAAGATCAGGACCTTTAAGATCAAGCATAACAGGAACACTTACCTTTTTTGCAAAATCAACAAATCTTTGATACTGAGAAAAATCACCATGCGCAGTATTAACCCTAAAAACAGACACACCAGCTTTTTTTAACCCAGAAATAACTTTAAGATTATTAGTACTAGGACCAAGAGTGCAAACAATTTTAGTTTTTACCATTTTAAAAAAAATCACCAAGACCTTTCTGAGCATTAACCTTTTTATATTCTTCCAATTTTAACAAAGTACTATTAACTCTTTCCTCAGAAAAATCATGCTCATCAACCAATATTTTCTTAATCTCATCAACATCAGGATTCTTAAAATCCAAAACATAATCATCAGTAACAGGCATATTTTTAATCAAATCAAAAATATTCCTCCAAGAAAAATCAAAATGCTCAGACCACTTAGCTTCTTCAAACAACACATCAAAATCATCACCGTGCTTTTCAATCAATTTCAAAGCCTTCTTAGGACCAATACCTTTAACACCACCATAATTATAATCAGTACCAACCAATATAGACAGAACAATCAACTGATCCTGAGACATACCCAAAAATTCTAAGTTTTCTTTTAACACAATTAATTCAGGCTCAGAAGCTTTATGATGAAGCTGACCAGGCATCTTCCTCCTAGCAGTAATACTAAGATTCCTAACCATCCTAGGAGCCTCATTCAACAAACAATCAGCATCCTGAGACAAAACAGCGAAAGCATCACCCTTCTTAACCAAATAAGCAGCCTGAGCCTCACCCTCACTAGGAGCATCAATAACAGGCATACCCATAGCACTAATCAAACGCTTAGCTTCAACAACCATATCTTCTGATAAAAAAACTGAACGAGCAGCAAACTTCTTCATATTCTCAACATCACCCTGATCCTTAGCTTGCTCATACAAATCCTTAGCTTCCTCCTTCAACTTATATCTACGCTCACGCTCCTTCTTCTTTAATTCAGGAGCCTCACCATCAAAAACAAAAACAAACTTAACACCTTTCTCCATCAAATTACTAAACCTAGAAAACAAACCAGTCAAATGACTCGTAATCCTACCCTTAGAATCCATAAGAGGAGAACCATCAGGACCACGAATAGTAGTCACGAACATATACAAAACATTAAAAGCATCAACCGCTAAAACCTTACCCTTAAGAGAATCAACCTTCAATTCATGACTTTTTAACAATTCAGTTATCGCAACACCCATAAAACAATCACAAAGAACAAAAAAAGAAAACATCTTTTAATACTTTTTGGATAAAACAAAAACAAAAACTAACGAGAAACACCCAACGCGATTTCATTAACAACCTTCACATAAGTATCACTATGATTATACGCACGAACAGCGCGCCAATTACGACTACCCTTACTTAGAGATTCACCATTCTTAGAAGAATCCCAATCATGAAGCTTCAAATAATTAGAAACAGAAGGAATAATACCCTCAACAGAAAACAAATCATCAATACTAGAAATCCTAGAATAATTATAAACAGAAGAAGGAATCCACTGACCAACACCAATAGCACCAGCAAAAGAACCTGAAACACCAGTTAAATCTTCTTCAAATTTTTTACTCAACCTTAAAACATAATCAGCTTCACGAACAGCAAAAGATTTCCTATTCGTTGTAACATATTGAGTAACCAAACTATTAACCAAATTATGCGTTCCCAAATTATTAACATCACCAAACCTAGTTTCAATCCCTAAAATACCAACAACGAACCTATAATCAACACCATCTTCATCTTCAACTTTCTTTAACACATCTAAGTACTTATCAGCAAAACCCTGAGCGTTACTAACAAACCAATCCAAACCAATACGCTTACCAAACTCCTCAAAAGAAACCTCACCAGAATCAGCAGATTTCAACAAATTACGCCTAAAAAAAAGAGTAACATCATCATCAATCCTCGCATTTCTTAACAAAGACTTAACCTCGCGCTCAGAAAAACCTCTATTAATCAAATCATTCTTAAAAGAAACCAAACCAGAAACAGCCAAACTATCATAATTATCAACCCAAAAAGATTTAGTATAATCATAATCAAACAAAAAATTCAAAGTATCACATTTTTGCTCCGAAACCAAAGGAAAATCAACACCACCAATAAACTCGTCACCGAAATTCACAGAATCATCATTATGAACAACAGGAACAAGCGATAAAAGGCTAGTCAAAACAATTTTCTTAATCATAAAAAAAAGAAACACACAAAACTATTTTAATATTACTAAAAAAATATTAAGTTTAGAAGAGTTTATATACAAAGAAGAACAACAACAAAACATGAAAATAAAATTCTACGGAAACAGAGGATGGATAACACAAACAGACGAACACAGCTGTTTCTCAATATACACCAAAAGAACAAAAATATTATTCGACGCAGGATCACCAAAAATACTAATCCCTGAAAACATTAACTTAGACGCAATCATATTATCACACGTACACCTAGACCACATAAAGAATTTATACAACTTATTAGCATACATGAACGTTAACGGAAGAAAAAAATCACTCAAAATATACGCGCCAATAAACCTAAAAGGAAAAATATCAGAAGAAATCATACCAAACGCTGACGACTTCAGAAAGTTCTCATACGAATTCATAACAATCCCACCAACAAAAATAGGCGACTTCAAATTCGACTTCTTCATATCAACACAAAAAACAAAACCAGTAGTTAAAGTATACTCAATAAAAATAAAAACAGAATCAAAATCAATAACATACATAACAGACGTATCACTAACAAACGAACTAATAGAATTCTGCAAAGAATCAGAAATAATAATATGTGACGCATCATCAAGACTAGAACAAAAATTTGGTCACTTCAGCCCGGAATCCGTTTCAAAAATAGCCCTAACAACCAACCCAAAAAAAATAATACTAACTCACTTCGACGAATTAACACCAGAAGAATTCTCAAAAAAAGTAAACTACAAAAACACGATATGCGCAACACCACTCCTAGAACTAGACATATAAAAAAAAATTAATCCTTAATTCTAGTCATTAAAAAAATAGCCATACTACCCAAAACAATAATACTTACTAAAGCTTTCACAACATCATCAAAAATAATAAAAGAACACAACAAAACAACAAAATGGTTTTATCAACACTTTTTTAAACAAGCCAAGACTACTTATGAAAATGACTGAACAAGAAACATGGAATCTGAAAGACTTATTTAAAGGAAAAACAGAAGAAGAAATATTTAACAAATCCTTGAATTTAAAGCAACAAATAATACAAAAAAAACCTGATTTAGAAAAAGAACCAACACCTGAATTAATATTAGACATAATAAAACTAAATGAAGAACTCGAACTTGAATTATCAAGAATACTATCTTACTATTCTCTTAGAATGCACACAAACGTAAAAGATGAAGAAGCAAAAGCTAAATTAGATTATTACAAACAAGCAGCATCAGATATAGATAATGAAACAATGTTCTTCGATTTATGGTTTATACAATTAGAAGAACAACAAATAAAGGAATACATAAATAATCCTTTACTAGAAAAATATTCACAACACTTAAAGAATTTAATAAAAGTAAAACCCTACACGAAAACAGAAGAAATAGAACAAATACTAAACATAAAAAACATAACAGGAAGACACGCATTCTCAAACTTATTCGATGTATTAACATCATCATTCAAATTCGAAATTCAAGGACAAGAATTAACACAAGAAGAATTAGTATCAAAATTCTCAGATCCAAATCCTAAAATAAGAGAAGAAGCATACACTGCGTTATTAAATATTTACAAAAAAAACAGCACAACAATATCAGAGATATACAAAAACATAGTTTTGGATTGGAATAATGAAAATCAAAAAATAAGAAAATACGAAAACGCAATAGCTCCAAGAAACACATCTAACGGTTTAACAAACGAAGTAGTACAAACAATGATTAAAGTAATAAGAGAAAACGTAGAATTAATACAAGAATTCTTCAAATTAAAAAAAGAATACTTAGAAAAAAAAGATCAACATCACGCATATTCAAGAATGCACATATACGCACCATACAATTTAACAAAAGAATACGCGTATGAAGAAAGCAAAAAAATATGCTTAGAAACATACAAAGAATTCGACGCAGAATTTTATGAACATGCAAAAAAGATTTTTGATGAAAAACATGTACACTCACATCCTAAAAAAAATAAAAGAAGCGGAGCATTTTGCTACGGACCTAACAATGAAACGACACCCTACGTATTATTGAATCACACAAATAAAATAAAAGATTTATTCACTATGATGCACGAATTAGGACATGGAATACATGACATATACGCGTCTAATAACACAAACATATTATATGACGCGGTACTACCTCTAGCAGAAACAGCATCAATACTAGGAGAAACAATATTATCGAAAAAATTATTACAAACAAATAATAAAGAAGAAAAAATATCCTTAATAATGTATTTAATGGAACACTACTACGCGACGATAATAAGACAAAATTATTTCATAATATTTGAAGAAGAAGCACATAAAAGAATAATGGATGGAGTAACAAAAACAGAACTAGATAATTATTATTACGATCTTTTAAAAGAACAATTTGGTGATATGGAAATACCAGAACTATTCAAACACGAATGGAATTATTTACCGCACATTCACCACGCACCATTCTACTGTTACGCATATAGTTGGGGTAACTTACTAGTTTTAGCATTATACGCAGAATACGAAAAAAATTCAGAATTCAAAGAAAAAATAAAAGACATACTGAAAGCAGGAGGATCTAAAGACACACTAAAAATACTAGAAGAAGCAAACATAGATCCGACAAAAAAAGAATTCTGGGAATCAGGATTCAAAATAATTAAAGAACAATTAGAAGAATTCAAAGAATTAACAAAAAATTAAACATTCAAACTTCTAAGTGTATCAAGATTAACATCATCAATACTTTTCTCTAACTCAAAAAAAGTCAAAACCATTAAACTAATAGAGCCTAACAAAGAACAATAAGAAAAATACAAAGAAAACTCATCATTATTCTTAAAAGACAAACCTAAATCATTAACAGCCTTAAAAAAATTATCAGAACCAAAACTCAAACGCATAATGTTCCTATTAACAGAACAAACATTCTTAAAATAAGAATCCAAATCAGAACAATTAATACTATTTAACAAAGACCTGACGCGTTGAATCTCAACACCCCAAGAATTCATAAAAAACTCAAAAGACTCAACACTGATATTATCTAAAAATTCAATTTCTGCCTTAAATCGCTTAATACTAGCACGAAAAAAATCAATAAAAACACCAACGACCCTCATTAAACGCTCAACATTACCTAAAAAAACAGAATCATTAGAAATAGTACTCAACCAAGAAAAAGACTCAAACAAAAAATCATTACTCTTACTCAAACCCTTACTAACAGACTCTAAAAAAGGCCTTTCATTCTTAACAGCTCTTCTCAACAACCTAATACCTTCATCATTACTCAAATCACGCTGAAGAAGATTAACGCCGAGAATCATATCCTTAGAAATAATACTTCTAATATCTAAAGCACGAAACAAATGCTGTCTGAACTCATTAACCATAATAATCTTAGATTCAACACCTAATTTTTCTTCATTATCCATACAAAAACAGGCAAAACAACTCTTTTATAAATTTATCTTATTAAGAATTAACATAAAAAGATTTAAACACATAAAATATTCTAAACAAAATAATGAAAGGAATAAAAACAAAATTAGAAAACGCTGAAAAAACAAAGAAAAAATTATCAGAACTAAAAGTAATAAACACAGAATACAAAATAAAAAAAGACGACACACACATATATTTTCCAATAAAAAAAGAACCAAAACAACCAAACTTTGAAGTGATAGAAACAAATTTTGAAAAAAATATACAAAAAGAAAAAGACTTAAAAAAAATATTAATAGAAAAATTAAGTTCACAAGAATTAGAAAAACTAAAAACTTCTTTCGACACAATAGGTGAAATAGCCATATTAGAAATAGACGAAGAATTAAGACAAAAAGAAAAAATAATAGCAGAAGCTCTTCTAAAAAGCCATAAAAACATCAAAACAGTGCTAAGAAAAGACGATAAACACGACGGAGAATTCAGAACACAAAGAATGAAGTGGCTAACAGGAAAAAACACAAAAGAAGCCACACACAAAGAAAATAACATAACACTAAAACTAAATGTTGAAACAGTTTATTTTTCACCTCGTCTATCTACCGAAAGAAAAAGAATCGCTGAACTAGTAAAAAAAGACGAAGAAATACTAGTGATGTTCTCAGGATGCGCACCATACCCTTGTGTACTAGCAAAAAACACAGAAGCAAAACACATAACAGGAATAGAACTAAACCCGGAAGGACACAAATATGGAATAAAAAACTTAGAAATAAACAAGATAAAAAACGTTACTTTAATCAATGGAGACGTAAAAACCCAAACAACACAAATCTATAAAAACATAATAGGACTAAAATCAAACATTCAAGATTTACAAACAAGACTAATACACGAACCAAAAATCATGGAACTACACTTATTCAAAGAAGACTTACATGAAAACAAAGAAACATTAGAAAAAACAATACAAGACCTAAAACAACAAAACCTAGAAGTTTTCATACACATGCCATTCCCAATAAACGGAGAAAAAATCCTAGGAGAACAAAACTCAGAAAAAGCAATACAAGAACTAACAATTCTAGGAGAAATATGCAAAAAACACAACACAAAAGCAATAATACACATAACAGAAGGAAAACCACTAATAAAAGATGAACAAATAATAAATAATATAACAAGACTAAGAAATTACTACAACTATTTTTATTTTGAGAACTTAACAGCTCATTTTAACACAACAGAGGAAATAATAAGAATAGGAAAAAAAGCAGGAATAAAAAACACTTGCATAGACATAGCTCATTTGTATAAAACTTACAAGAACAACGAAGAAATCATCAAACACATAAAAGAAATGCAAAAACACTACAACACCTATTTCCACTTATCAGACTCAGACGGAGAAAAAGACGCATTAAGCATAGGAACAGGAAACATAAACATAAATAACATATTACCTCTAGTAAATAAAGGAATAACAGAAGTAAAAAGCAAAAAAGAAGAAGATCCAAAAGAAATGATCGCGAGCTACAAAGAAATAATATCTAAAAAAAGAACATTCGACAGAATCATAATGCCACTACCAAAAAACGCGGAAGACTTCCTAGAAGATGCCCTAAACGTATCAAAAAAAGGAACCATAATACACTTTTACAACTTCTTACACGAAACAGAATTCGAAGAAGCAGAACATAAAGTCAAAGAAGCCTGCACGAAAAAAGGATTCAAATACAAAAAAATAAAACTAATAAAAGCAGGACAACAATCACCTAGAACATACAGAATATGCCTAGATTTCCAAGTACAATAAAAATAATTAATAATATTTATATAAAAAACAAACAATCCTAAAACATAATGGCTGAAATAAAAATCACATACGAAACACTCTTCGACTTACTCAGACGAGAAAAAGGCAGAAACGAATTACAAGAATTAGAAAACACGTTCTACGAAGACGTAACTAATTACATAACAGAAAAAAATAAAGCACTAAACACAATAACTTCTAGAGGAGAAAAAGAAAAAATAAACATACAACTAAAAAACATTAAAAAAATACTCAAAGAACTATACGAACTAAGAGAAAAAAAAATAATAAACCTAGCAACAAGCAAAGTAAGAACCAGCTCTAACCTAATAGATACAAGCAAATTACTAGAAAAAGAAAAAGAACTATATGAAGAAGCATGCACTCTATTATCCAAATACAAACAAGATATTCTAGAAAAAATAACACAAACACAAGAACAAGAATACACACACGAAGAAACAAAAAAACCAGAGCCATCAACACAAGAAAAAAAACCAGAAAAAATCAAAATCAAAATAATACACGACTTACCAAGATTCCTAGGAATAGACAAAGAAATCTACGGACCATACACAAAAGGACAAGAAATAGAAATAACACAAGAAACAGCACAACTCCTACTAGACAAAAAAAGAGCAGAAAAAATCTGATTACTCCTCATCATCTTCAAAAAAAGAACTTAAATCCTTACTGTTAATCTTCGCTTTATAACTAATCTCTGCCATAACAAAACATTCACACAACCCTTTATAAAAACTATTGTTCTAGAAAAACACCAACAAAAAAATAACCATTAAAAAATAATAAAGAAAAAAAAGAAAAAACTACGCTCAAAACAAAAAAAAGAAACAAATCTTATTTCTTTTTCTTAGCTGGAGCTTTTTTAGCTGGCTTTTTAGCTGGAGCCTTCTTTGCTACTTTCTTTTTTGCTGCCATAGTATAAACACCTCGTAAAACATTTGCGCTTTATTTATTTATATACTTTTTGTTTTTTAAAACCTAAAAAACAAACAAAAACAAAAAAGAACAAACCAAACAACTCCTAATACCAAAAAAAATCAAGAACCAGGATTACAAAGCATATACTGCTTAACCAAGCTACTAAACGCAGAACTCAAAGCAAACTCCTCTCTTTTTCTCCTAAAAAAACCATAACTCTTAGGACTAAAAATTTTACCAACTTTAAAACTAATCTCGCCAATCTTATAATAATCACTATTATTAACAGCGATACTCAAAGAATCCTCAAACTTCTCCTTTAAATAATCACCAACACCAAAATTAATATTAGCATGATAAGGATGCCTACTAACCAAATCCTCAAAACCAAAAAAAACATCATCCAAAGATTTCAAAACAACATAATCAACACCAGAATCAGAAGACAAAAAATCCATATTAGAAACCAAAGTCCTCTCAATATGATCATAATCTCTCTTCCCCAAAGATTTTCCAAACATAAATAAAAGATAACAAAACAACAATTAATATTTAACTAAAAAAAAATCGAAACAAACACGGAAAAAACCGAAAAAACTTGAAGGAACCATCTAAAAAAAAATCAATAAGATTTATAAATCAAAACCAATTCCTGAGAATCTAACCCGTAAGCGACTACTTATAGTAGGAGGGAAAAAAACATGAAAAAAGAATCATTAATAAATGCAATAACCGAACTGCGAAAATCAGAAAACAAAAAGAAATTCGCACAATCATTCGACCTAATAATAAACTTAAAAGATTTAAATCTTAAAAACCCAGAAGAACAAGTCGATTTCTTCACATCATTAAAATATTCAACTTCTAAAATAAAAGTCGCAGCACTAGTAGGACAAGAACTAAGCGACTCAGCAAAAATATGCGACAAAGTAATAAAACAAACAGAATTTGACAATTACAAAGACAAAAAAACAGCAAAAAAATTAGCAACAGAATATGACTTCTTCATAGCACAAGCAGACATAATGCCAAAAGTAGCACAAGCATTCGGAAGAGTACTAGGAACAAGAGGAAAAATGCCAAACCCAAAACTAGGAAGTATATTACCAGGAAAAGCACCAGTAGAACCACTATACAAAAAATTACAAAGCACAGTAAGACTAACAGCAAAAAAAACACCGGTGATACAAGTAAAAATAGGCAATGAAAATATGAAAGACGAAGAAATAATAGAAAACGCACTAATAATATATGACCAAATAATACATCATTTACCAAAAGAAAGATCAAACATAAAAAACGCGATGCTCAAACTAACAATGAGCAAACCAATAAAAATAGACATATAGGTTGATTAATAATGACTCAAAAAATTCAAGCACACGTCTCAGAAATAAAAAAACAAGTAGTACAAGAATTCGTACAACTAATAAAAGAACACCCAGTAATAGCAATAGTAGACGTAGAAAACTTACCAGCTAAACAATTAATGGACATGAGATCATCCCTAAGAGGAAAAGCTCATCTAAGAATGACCAAACACAGATTAATGAACTTAGCACTAGAACAATCAGGAAAAAAAGGAATAGAACAACTAGCAGAACACTTCAGAGGAATGCCAGCAATGTTATTCTCAAAAGACAATCCTTTTACATTATTCAAAATACTAAAAAAAAGTAAATCCGCAGCACCAATAAAAGCAGGACAAATAACTCCTAAAGACGTACTAGTAAAAGCAGGAGGAACAAACTTCGCACCAGGACCAATAATAGGAGAATTAGGAGCTTTTGGAATAAAAGCAGGAATAGAAGGCGGAAAAGTAGCAATCAAAGAAGATAAAATCGTAGCAAAAGAAGGAGATATAATAAACGCTAAACTAGCAGGAATACTTCAAAGACTAGAAATATACCCTATGGAGATAGGACTAAATTTAACAGCGGCATACGAAAACGGACAAATACTAACAAAATCAATACTAGACATAGACGAAGACGCATTCCTAGAATCAATAAAACAAGCATACACAGACGCATTCAAACTAACACTAGGACTAAGAATACCAACAAAAGAAAATATAAACATGCTTATACAAAACGCACACAAAGATGCATCAGCATTAGCAATAGAACAAATGATAATGACTTCAGAGAACAAGGAACAAATACTTGCAAAAGCTGAAGCTCAAGCAACGAGTTTAAAAAATAAAACAGAAACACAATAAACTCAAAAGAATGGAGGAATAAAAAAATGGAATACATATACAGCGCAATGTTACTACACAAAGCAGGACAAAAGATCGATGAAGCTTCTTTAAAAAAAGTACTAGAAGCAGCAGGCGTAAAAGCTGAAGAAGGAAGAATAAAATCCTTAGTAGCAGCACTAGACGGCGTAGACATAGAAGAAGCAATCAAATCAGCAGTTCTAACCAGCGCAGCAGCTCCAGTAGCAGCAACCGAAACAGCGGCTCCAGAAGCAAAAAAAGAAGAAAAGAAAGAAGAACCTAAAGAAGAAGAAGCAGCTGCAGGATTAGGCGCACTATTCGGATAAAAACTTTTTTTAATTTTTTTTTAAACCTTTTTTTTAATAATAAATTAGTGAACAATCATGACTGAGAACAAGGAAACAAAAGAAGTAGTCGAGAAGATGAAACAAACCGGAGATGAAGTAACACTTCTCAAAGAAAAATTAACATATCTCAACACAGAAAAAGAGCAATGGTTCTCAAAGAAATCAGAATTCTCAGATTTAATAAAGAAAAATATTAACGACATAAAAGAACTAAAAAATAAAAGAAACGAATTAACAACAAAAGTCAAAATACTAAAAAAAGAAAGAGATGAACTGAACAAAGAAATATCTGACAACGTAAAAGTCATAGTAAAAGAAAAAAAAGACGTGCAACCCTTACCAGAGATAAAAGGTAAAAAAATAATACCTGGCAAAATAAAAAAAGAAATAGAAGACCTAGAATTCAAATTACAAACAGAACCAATGGGATTCGAAAAAGAACAAAGACTAAGAAAACAAATAAAGAATCAACAAAAAATATTAAACGAATTCGAAGGCCAATTTAAAGCAACAAAAGAATTAAGAGAAGTATCAAACAAAACATCATCACTCAAAAAAAGAGCTAACAAAATACACAAAGAAATACAAGACGTAGCACAAGAAAGTCAAAACATTCACGAAGAACTAATCAAAAAATCAAAAGAAATAGACGAACTAAAAATAAAAGAAGAAGAAGCATACAAAAAATTCCTAGACTTAAAAGAAGAATTCAACAAAATAAACCAAGAATTACAAGACAAACACAAAGTATTCTACGAAAACAAACAAAAAAATAAAGAAGCAAAAGTAGCAGTAGCAAAGAAAAAAGCAAAAGAAGAAGAAAAAACACTAAAACAAAAAGCAAAAGAAGTAGAAGAAAAAATATCAAAAAGAAAAAAACTCACAACTGAAGACTTACTAATCATTCAACGCGGCGGATGAATTTTTTCTAAAAAATTAAGAAAACAAACTCATCAAATCAACATAAATCTTAAAAATTCGCTTATCACCAAGACGAGAACCTAATTTTTTCTGAATCTCAGAATAATACCAAAAAACTTCTTCACGAGAACCATTAAGCTTACCCCAAATATCAACACCACACAACAAATCCTCTCTAATAGATAACAAAGTAGAAACCTTATCAGCACAAAAAACAAGAAGCTCATCATCACTAGCAGAATCAAGCTTAGCAATAGAAAGAGACTTACGCACCTTCCAAGAACTCACAAGCTCTTCCTTAGTAGAATCATGATTATTACCCAGTTCAGTACAAAACTTAACCAAAGAAAAAACGCGCTCACCAAACTCCTCCCTAAGACCATCCTCAGAATAAGAAGTATCCTCCAAAGTATCATGAAGAATACCAGCACAAATAACTTCATCATCACTCGTTTCATACATCAAATACTTAGCAGTATCAACCAAATGAACAAAATAAGGAGCACCATTACCCTTCCTAACCTGAGACTTATGCAAATCATAAGCCCTAACCAAAGCGCGCTGAATTAAATCCATAAAAAAAACAAATAAACAAAGAACTTTAAAATATTTACTAAAATACTAACTAAAAAACAATTCATAATCAAGAAACGCTTCAAATTGCTTACTCGCAACATTAGAAACCAAACTAGGAACAACCATAAATTCTTCAAAAGAACTATTACCAATAAAACCCTCACTCAAAAGACTATAAGAAACCACGACACAATTATTAAAAAACAAATCATACCCTGAATTCTTACCAAACAAAGAAAAATCAACAACGGAATCATTCAAATAATCATGACCTAAATAATCATAAAACAAAAATTCCGCGACGCGAATACTATCAACAAAATCACCCCTAACAAAAATCGCAGAATCATAATCAGCAATATAATTCTGAACAGAATCCACTTCACGAATCCAAGAATTAAAAGAACTAAAATTACTCAAAACACTAATAGGAACCTCAGAAAAAACAACCTTAGAAGACTGCCAAGAAAAATAAAACCAAGAACCATTATTACTAAACAACAAAGCAGTATGACCAAAACCCAAAGCACCACTAGACGCAGTCAAAATTACGACGCCATCATCACCATCATAATAATCAAAAAAAGAATCATCAGAATAAAATAACAGTCCATGAACAACACCACAAAGAAAACCAAAAAAAACAAACACCAAAACAAAAAACCTAAACCTACCACTACGACGATTCCTAAACATAAACAACAAAAAAAACAAACACAATATAAAACCATCGAAAAAACAAACAATTACCAAAAATATAAATAAACAAACCAATTCCTAATAAATAAATGATGAACAACAAACAAATAGGTATAATAATAACGAGTTTCGCGTTTCTTCTAGCCTTAGTAATATATTTCTTCAACAGAGCACTATCACAAATCGTGAATACGTCTTGCGACCACGGACCAACATGTCCTATGTGGGGATCAATAACATTCCACACAAATCTAACAATTGCACTAACAATCATAGTATTACTAATAGGACTATATTTAGTATTTTTCGGAGAAAAAATTAAACAAGAAAAAAAACAAAAAACAAAAACTACAATACCTAAAAACTTAGAACCAGAAGAAAAACAAATAATGCAAATAATAATAAAAGAAAACGGCACGATGTTCCAGTCAAAAATAGTAGAAGAAACAAAACTAAACAAAGTAAAAATTACAAGGATATTAGACAAACTAGAAGGAAAAGGATTAATAGAAAGAAAAAGACGCGGAATGACGAACGTAGTAATTCTAAAACACAAATAAAGAATTCTAAAAAAATAAATGAAACTAGTTTCACCTTTTCATTAATAAAGCGTTTCAATTTACTAAACAAGATGAAACCAATAAAAAAACAATTCAAAAATAAAGTAGAACAAAAAACGACTTTTCCAGTATATGGAATGACTTGTCAAACATGCAAAGACAAAATAGAACTAAATTTACTAAAAATTAAAGGAATAAAAAACGTTAAAGCAAACCTAAAAAAACAAGAAGTACAAATAACACATGAAGAAAACATAACAAAAAAAGAAATAAAAAAAACCATAGAGAATACAGGATATACAACAAAAAAAGAAAATGCGACAAGAAAAGGAATAATCTACGGACTAATTCCACACGTAGGATGCATAGCATTCATATTAGCGGCAATTCTAGGAGCAACGTTCTTCATGAATTTATTCAGACCTCTGCTAATGAAATCATACTTCTTTTATGCACTAATAGGAATATCAATAATATTCGCAACATTATCTGCGCTAACATACTTAAAAAATAATAATTTACTGAACATAAAAGGAATCCGAAGACAAAAAAAATACTTAGCAACACTATACGGAACAACAATAATAATAAATCTCGCATTATTCCTACTAATATTTCCATTAACCGCAAATTTAGCATCAGCAAGAACATCAACAGCAACAGAAAACTCAGCAAGTCTAGAATTAAATGTAATAATACCTTGTGCAGGACACGCCCCCCTAATAATAAATGAATTAAACCAAGAAAAAGGAATACAAGAAGTAAAATATACCTTCCCCTATAAATTCGTAATAAAATATGATGACGAAATAACAAATCCAGAAAAAATAGTAGAAGCGCAAATATTCAAAGAATTTCCAGCAACATAAAAAATAATGAAAAAATGAAAAAAACATACGAAGTAAAAGGCATGCACTGCGCCCACCAGTTCCCTCGTGGACGTGCTGTTATTATAGGACGTGAAGTCCTATACCTCTTTTTGGAGTAATCAGATTAGAGAATAAAAATGAAAAAAACATACGAAGTAAAAGGCATGCACTGCGCATCATGCGTAAATACAGTACAAAAAAGCAGTCTCGGCGTTGAAGGAATAAAGGAAGCCAGAGTTAATCTCGCAACGAATAAATTATACGTAGAAGGAAAATACGACGAAGAAGAATTAAAAAAAGCAATCAAGAAATCAGGCGGATACGAAATACAAAAAGAGACAAAAAAAAATGAAATAGAAAAAGAAGACCAAGAAATGCGAACAGCAAAAAACAAGATGCGAAACGCATGGATATTCACGGCACCAATAGCCTTGCTCATGATATTCCACATGATATTCATGGATCACGTATCCATGCAATTAATGATGTACGTGAACTGGACATACATACTATTTTCAATACCAGTAATATTTTACTTCGGAGGATACGTAATAAAATCAGGAATTATTTCTATTAAATATTTATCATTCAACATGGACTCATTAATAATGCTAGGAACACTAGTTGCATTCTTAACAGGACCATTGAGCTTATTTACAACCATAGAAAATTACGCAGCAATAGGTGCAATGATAATGGCATTCCACTTAACAGGCAGATACATAGAGACAAAAGCAAAAGGAAAATCAAGCCAAGCAATCAAGAAATTATTAACGCTTGAAGCTAAAAAAGCAACAATCCTAAAAGACGGAGAAGAACAAGAAATAGATGCTAGTGAAATCAAAAAAGGAGACGTACTAATAGTAAGACCAGGCGAAAAAATACCAACAGATGGAACCATAATAAAAGGAGAAACAAGCATAGACGAATCCATGATGACGGGCGAGAGCATACCTGTAGAAAAAAAAACAGGAGACAAAGTAATAGGAGCAACAATAAATCAAGACGGAATAATACACATAAAAGCAGAAAAAATAGGCAAAGACACATTCCTCAGCCAAATAATAAAAATGGTAGAAGAAGCACAATCATCAAAAGTACCAATACAAGAATTCGCAGACAAAATCACAAGCGTATTCGTACCTGTAGTACTATTAATAACTGCCATAACAATAATAGCGTGGCTCACATTCCCACAAGTACTAAGAAGCGTAGCGGAATTATTCACATTTATACCATGGATAAATCTTAACGTAAGCAACTTATCACTCGCAATATTCGCCGGAATCGCGGTACTCGTAATAGCATGCCCCTGCGCATTAGGATTAGCAACACCAACAACACTAATGGTCTCAACAGGGATGGGAGCAAACAGAGGAATACTAATAAGAAAAGGAGAAGCCATACAAACACTAAAAGACACAAAAATAATAGTATTTGACAAAACAGGAACAATCACGAAAGGAAAACCAGAAGTTACAAACATAAAAACATACTCTGTTACGGAAAACGAATTACTAGAAATTAGCGCGAGCGCAGAAAACAATTCAGAACACCCAATCGCAAAAGCAATCGTGAATTATGCAAAAAACAAAAAAATAAAATTGCAAGAAACACAAAAATTCCTAATAATAAGAGGAAAAGGACTCGAAGCAAAAATAAACAATAAAGAAATAATAATAGGAAACAAAAAATTAATGCAAGAAAAAAACATCAATTACTCAGAGGAAGAAAAAGACATAGAAGCCCTTGAAAACGAAGGAAAAACAACTATGATAGTTGCAAGAGACAAAAAAATAATAGGACTCATAGCGGTAGCAGACACAATAAAAGAAGACTCACAAAAAACAATACAAGAACTAAACAAAAAAGGATACACAACAATAATGCTAACAGGAGATAACGAAACAGTCGCAAAAAGCATAGCAAAACAAACAAACATACAAAAAGTAATCGCAGAAGTCCTACCAGACGAAAAAGCAAACACAATAAAAGAATTGCAAAAACAAGGATACGTCGCATTCATAGGAGACGGAATAAACGACGCACCCGCACTAAAACAATCAAACATAGGAATAGCAATAGGAACAGGAACAGACATCGCAATAGAAACCGCAGACATAATACTAGTACAAGGAAAACTCGAAGGAGTAATCAAAGCAATAAACCTAAGCAAAGAAACATTCAAAAAAATACGACAAAACATGTTCTGGGCACTAGCCTACAATGTAATCGCGATACCATTAGCAATGATAGGAATATTACACCCAGTCATAGCCGAAATAGCGATGGCGGCATCATCAATAAGCGTCATAACGAACGCGAACCTACTCAAACGAAAAAAAATATAGAGGTAAAAAAATGGGAAAAAGAAAAACAAAAAATTATCAAAAAAAAGACAACACACCTTATATAGTAGGAGGAGTAATGATAATAATAACAACAATACTAGTTATTGCAATAATACAATCAACAAACAAAACAACGAACGAAACAGGAGAATTTGACGAATTCGCCAAATGTCTAACAGAACAAGGAACAATATTTTATGGAACAGAATGGTGCGGATTCTGCCAACAACAAAAAGCACTTTTTGGCGCATCCATGCAACACATAAACTTCATAGATTGCGACCAAAACAGAAATCTTTGCTCTAGCGAAGGAATCACAGGATACCCAACATGGAAAATCAAAGAACAACTATATCCCGGAGTACAACAACTAACAAGACTATCAGAAATAAGTGGATGTGAACTATTCGCATAAAACTTTTTTTTTAAACATATATTTCAAAAAAAAAAACAAGTCGAGGTGAAAACATGAAAACAATATGGATAGCAACAATACTCGTTGCAATAGTAATAGCTAGCGGAGCAATATTTGCTTCAGCACAAACACCAAAAACAGAAATAGAACAAAAAGAAATAAAAACGAATACGTACCAAGAACCATGTGAAGCAACAAATTGCAATTGTCAAGGCACCTGCGGAGGAACTTGCAACATTAAAAGTTGTGGTTGCAGAAAATAAACAATAACTTTTTTTATTTTTTTTCACAAACATAATTATTAGAAACATAACTATAATCATGACTTAACAAATTAGCCTTATCTAAAAAACGAAGCCTAGGATGAATCAAAGAAACAAAAGAAAAATCAGGATGAACATCGTAACTAGGAACCATAAAAAAATCAATACCATGCTTCTTAGCAGAATCAAGATCAACCACGCTATCACCAATAAAAACACATTCCTCTCTTCTCAAACCATGATCCTTTAATATTTCTGACAAGTTCTTAACAACACGAGAAATCTTACCATATTTAACATCATCATAAAGCTCTTCAAAAACATGATTAGAACCAGAATAAATACTATTAATGTACTTATCAGTACCATTTAACATTTTTCTAATCTGAAAATTATCAGTATCACTAGAAATAATCACGGAACCAATAGAAGAATAACACCTAACAAAATCATCAATACCTTTTCTTAAAACAGTTTCTTCATAACAAAAATTAGTAGTATCCGCCGAAGAATCAATATGTCCATTTTTTTTAATTCTAGAAACATCTAAATCACCTTCACTAACAAAAGTACCCATAAAATCCATTATTACAGCTCTAACACTCAAAGGAACAACTACTTTATCCGTGAACGCATCGTAAATCTTCGTAAAAATTCACCTATTTAAAACAAAATTATGAAAAACAAGATATATAAACATTTCGATTAAGTAATCACGTAAAAGTAAAAAATAATAAAAATATATCAAAACTTTTTTTAAACAAAACAAATTACTAAAAAAAATGTTGTACATGATAGGCTTAGGATTAGGAAACGAAAAAGACATAACGCTTCAAGGATTAGAAGCAATAAAAGAATCGGACTACGTATTCTACGAAAATTACACATCTATATCTTCGAATCTGAAAGGATTACAAGAACTAACAAAAAAAGAATTCATATTATCAGATAGAAACCTAGTAGAATCAAATTCAGAATCAATCTTAGAAAAGGCCATAAAACAAAAAGTTTCCTTTTTAGTAATAGGAGATGTGTTCGGAGCCACAACTCACACAGATTTATTTTTGAGAGCAACAAAAAAAGGAATAAAAATAAAAATCATAAACAACGCATCAATAATCAACGTTGTAGGAAATACAGGACTAGAACTATACAGATTCGGACAAACAACGAGCATAGTATTCGATGATGATAATTGGTTACCAGATACGCCTTATAATGTAATAAAAAACAACAAAGAAAAAGGACTACACACGCTTTGCTTACTAGATATAAAAACAGCGGAACCAAGCACAGAGAATTTAAGAAAAGGAATAAACAAACCAGAACCCGCAAGATTCATGACTATAAACCAAGGAATAGAAATCCTAGAAAAACTAGAACAAAAAAATAAACAAAACATAATAAACAAAGATACACAAATAATAGGAATAGCAAGAATAGGAACAAACACACAAATAATAAAACCAGGAACAATAGAAGAACTAAAAAAACAGGACTTCGGCGAACCACTACACAGCATAATAATACCAGGAAACATGCACGACATAGAAAGAGAAATGCTAGAATACTACAAAAACAACCAAAACGTTTATTAATGAAACATTCATCCTGAAAAAAAGGTTAAGTTCAATGAAAAAATCACAAAGACAAAAAAGAAGAGAAAAGTATAAAAAACCACAACTAACCAAGAAAGAAATCACAAAAAAAGTACCACAAAAAACTTTCTACGATAAGAATTACAAAAAACTAATAATAATACCTGCTCTACTATTACTAATAGCGATTCTACTAATAACTATGAAAATAATAAACACAGGTGAATTCATAAATAAAGGAATAACACTAAGCGGAGGAGTATCCGTAACAGTAATTAAAGAAAACATAAACAAAGAAACACTACTACAAGACCTAGAACAAGAATTCCCAGAATACCAAATAAACATAAGAGGAATAGATGATTCAGGAAGAAGAATAGGTGTATTAATAGAAACAAATTTACCACCAGAAAACAAAGAAGAAGCAAACAAATTCAACGAATTAATAAAACAAAAAACAAACGCGTCAAACCAAGATATAAGCACAGAAACAATAGGATCATCACTAGGAGATGCGTTTTTCAAACAAACATTAATAGCAGTAATACTAGCATTCATATTTATGGGCGCAGTAATATTCATGTATTTCAAATTAGTAGTTCCTAGCGCACTAACAATACTATCAGCACTATCAGACATAATAATAACACTAGCCGTAGTAAACGTACTAGGAATAAACATAGGAACTGCGGGAATAGCAGCATTCCTGATGCTAATAGGATACAGCGTAGACGCAAACATAGTACTAAACATGCGCGTAATAAAAAGAACAACAGGAACAATACCTGAACAAATAAAAAGCGCATTCAGCACAGGACTAACAATGAGTGTGACAACACTAATCGCTATAACAGTAGCATTCATAATAGTTGATTCGCCAGTACTAAAAGAAATAATGCTAATACTAATAATAGGCCTAATAGTAGACGTACTAAACACGTGGATACAAAACGCGGGACTACTAAGATGGTACCTAGAAAAAAAAGAACAAAAAAATTAAAATGAACAAACTACGAAGAATAATAAGGAACAAAAGAGTAATCATACTAATAATAGCTTTACTGCTAGCAGTTCTATTCATAAGACCAGTATTCCAAGAAGGAGTAGCAATAAGATCCGTAACAAAAGACAGCGCGGCAGCAGAAGCAATACCGACCCGAGTACCTAATCCTGCGCCTGCAGTAAGACCAGTAAACAGAGAAGTAATAACATCAATAAACAATGAAAAAATACACACAGTCCTAGAATATTATGAAGCAATAGAAAAAATAGAACCAGGACAAACATTCACGTTACAAACAAACAAAGGAACATATTACATAACACAAAAACTAATAAACAAAACAATCATTGAAAACGAACAAGAAATAACAATACAAGAATACCAAGAAATAGGATTAAATGTTTATCCAAGACCAAAAAATAACATAAGAACAGGAATAGATATAGAAGGCGGAACCCGCGTATTACTAGAACCACAAGAACCAATAAGCTCAGAAGACCTAGACATGACGGTAAGAGGAATGGAACAACGCCTAAACGCTTACGGATTAAGCGACATAAGCGTAAGAAGCACATCAGATTTATTCGGAAACGTATACGTATCAGCAGAAATACCAGGCGTAAACGAAGACGAAGTCACAGAATTATTATCACAACAAGGAAAATTTGAAGCAAAAGTAGGACAAACACCTGTATTCCTAGGCGGAGAAAGAGACATAGTCTTTGTGTACACATCAGGAGAAAATTCAAGAATAACAAGTTGCTCAGCACAAGCAGGCGAACACTTCTGTGGATTCGAATTTGGCATAACATTAAGCCAAGACGCAGCAAGAAGAATGGCTGCAGCCACTCAGAACTTAACAACATTAGGTATAGGAAACGAAGGATACTTATCAGAAAACTTAACATTAATACTAGATGATGAAGTTATGGATGAACTAAGAATATCATCCAGCCTAAAAGGACAAGTAGTAACATCAATAAGAATAACAGGTTCAGGATCAGGTTCAACAGAAAAAGAAGCAAGAGCAAACACATTAAGAGAAATGAGGAACTTACAAGCAATACTATCAACAGGGAGCTTACCAGTAAGATTAGAAGTAGTTAAAACAGACTCTATAAGCCCGGCACTAGGCGCAGGATTCATAAAAAACGCAGTAATAGCGGGCATATTCGCAATAATAGCTGTGTGTGCAATAATTGCAATAAGATACAAAGAATGGAGAATAACAATACCTATAATAATAACGATACTATCAGAAGTAATACTAATACTAGGATTCGCAGCACTCATAGGATGGAGAATGGATATCGCGGCGATAGCAGCAATAATCATCGCGGTAGGATCAGGAGTAGACGATCAAATAATAATAAGTGACGAAACACTAAAAAGAAAAAAACAAAAATCAAAAGAAGAAACAGAATCATGGAAAAAAAGAGTAGCAAGAGCATTCTTCATAATAATGGCTGCGTACTTTACACTAGCAGTAGCAATGATACCATTACTATTTGCAGGAGCAGGACTACTAAAAGGATTTGCACTCACAACAATAGTAGGAATAAGCATGGGGGTGTTCATAACAAGACCAGCATTCGCACAAGTACTTGAAATAATAATAGACGAATAAAAAAAAACTTTTTTTTGAGTTGCAAAACAAATGGAAAAAACAGAAACACCAAGATTTCCTTTAATAGACATGTACAAACAAGATATTTCTATAACACTAAATGACTTAATAAAATACGTAAAGAACCCAATAAATAACATGTCAGAAGAACTAAGAAGAAATAAAGACTACGAAGTATTACAAAATTCAACAATTAAACAATTAGAAAAAATAGTTCAACAATACGACATGAAACAAAACCAAGAACTAAACTGCGCAACGTTTCAAGGAAAAAGAATAAGCACAGTAATAAACAATTATGATAGAGGACTGTGCGAGATAATATCAAGAGTTGTAGGAAAAGGAGTAACAAATTTTTTACAAAACAACCACGTAAACGGCAGCACAAAGTATGCCGCGAAAAATAACAAAAAAGTTTCTTAAAACACAAAAAATAGAAAACCATATTAAAACAGAAACATTACCAATTCTAATGAAAAACCAAATAGAGCTAATGGCGCCAGCAGGATCATGGGAATCACTACGCGCAGCGATACAAGCAAAAGCAGATTCAGTCTATTTCGGAATAGACAAAATGAATATGAGAGCACGCGCAGCAAATAACTTTCAAATAAAAGACATAAAAAAAATAATGAAGATTCTTCATGAAAACAACATGAAAGGATACTTAACTCTGAACATAGTGGTTTACGACGACGAATTAAAAGAAGCTAAAAAAGTTCTAAAAGAAGCCAAACTCGCGAAAGTAGACGCAATAATAGCATCAGACCTAGCAATAATAACAGAAGCAAAAAAACAAAGCTTAAACGTTCATTTAAGCACACAAGCAAACATCTCAAACACTGAAGCAATAAAATTCTACTCAAACTACGCAGACACAATAGTTCTAGCAAGAGAATTAACACTGAAACAAATAAAAAAAATAAATGATGAAATAAAAAAACAAAAAATAACCGGACCAAATAAAAAATTAATAAAAACAGAAGCATTCATACACGGAGCACTATGCATAGCCATATCAGGCAAGTGCTACATGAGCTTAGCAACTTACGGACATTCAGCAAACAGAGGAGATTGTTTACAAACATGCAGAAGAAAATACAAAGTACTAGATGAAGAAACAGGACAAAAACTAAGGTTAGAAAACGAATACGTAATGTCTCCAAGCGACTTATGCACCATAACTATTCTAAAAAGAATAATAGAAACAGGAATCTCAATCATGAAAATAGAAGGAAGAGGAAGAAGCCCAGAATACGTATACGAAGTAACCAAGACGTACAGAGAAGCACTAGAATTAATAAAACAAAACAAATACACAGAAGAAACAGCACAGAAATTAAAGAAAAACTTAGAAAAAGTCTTCAACCGCGGATTCTGGGAAGGAGGATACTACTTAGGCACAAAAATAAACGAATGGTCCAACACTTACGGCTCAAAAGCCACACAAACAAAACAACTAGTAGGAAAAATCATTAATTACTACGAAAAAAAAGAAGTAGCATCAATACTCGTAGAATCAACACCATTCAAGAAAAAAGACCAAATCTTAATAATAGGACCAACAACAGGAATAGTGAACTTTGTTTGCGACGAAATACAACAAGAAAATCAAACAATAGAAAAAGCAAACAAAAACGAGTTAGTATCAATAAAAGTGCCTTGCAAAATAAGAAAAAACGACAAAGTATACGTAATCAAGAAAAAAAATATTTACTAAAGAATAAAATATATAAAATAAATCAAGTTCTTAAAAACAAAAGGGCTTGTGGTCTAGTGGCTATGACATCCGCTTGACTCGCGGAAGATCCCCAGTTCGACTCTGGGCAGGCCCATCAAAAAAAAATGATACAATTAGTAGAAACCCTATTAACAACGGAAGTCCACGGAAACATGGTACAAGACTACTTAGTAGCCTTATTAATAATGACCTTAATATTCTTAGGACTCACATTAATCTCCTATTTATTCAAAAAAATACTAAAAAAAATAGATAAAAAAAACCCAGAAAAACAATTATTCTTCCTAAAAATAATGGAAGCATTCACATGGCCTTTGTTCTTAGTTATAGGACTAAGTATTGCGTCAGTATCCTTAGAAAGAACAGAAATAGTATCAAAGATTTTAAGATACGCTTTAGCAATAATAATAACAGTATACATAACGAAAATAGTAATAAAAATAATTAATTATGTGTCTTCAAAACTAATAGAAAGAAATAAAGACGAAAATGGAAAAGACCCAGCAGCGATAGAAATAAGCGCAAAACTATTATCGATAGCAGCGTGGATAATAGCAATAATAGCGATACTAACAATGTTCCAAGTAAATCTAGGAACAATAATAACAGGATTAGGACTTGCAAGCGTAGCTATAGCATTCGCTTTACAAAACGTGCTATCAGACGTATTCGCATCAATATCAATATATTTTGACAAACCATTCGGAAAAGGAGACTTCATCAGTACAGGAACAGACATGGGCTTCGTACAAAAAATAGGAATAAAATCCACGAGAATAAAAACATTGAACGGAGAAGAACTCATCATTTCTAACAGAGAACTAACAGAATCAAGAGTAAGAAACTTCAGACACATGGAAAAAAGACGCGTAGCACTCGAAGTAGGAGTACAATACGATACGCCTGTAGAAAAATTGCAAAAAATACCAAAAATAATAGAAAAAATACTAAACAAAATAGAATCCGCGGAATTATCAAGAGCTCACTTCAAAACATTCACAGATTCAAACATGCAATTCGAAGCAATATACTTCATAAAAAATAAAAATTATCAACTATACATGGACACACAACAAACAGTGAACTTAGAATTAGTAAAAGCATTTAGAAAAGAAGGAATACAATTCGCATTTCCAACAAGAACTATACACATGTACCAAGAAAAAAAGAAAAAGAAAAAATAATTATTTAGATTCAACCCATCTCTTAACTTTACCACATCTCGAACATTTCTTTTTAACATCATAAACACTAGATTTGAAACCATGACTAACTCTAACAGGATTATTCCAAGAATGAATACCTAACCAACAAAACCACTTTAACATCAAAATCACCACTAACGTTGCTTAAATTCAGGCTTAGAATCCAAAAAAAGCTTTAACTGATTATCAATCTTAGGCTTAGCCCGCTTACCAAGCTTATAATAAGTCTTCTCAGCTTCAGTACCCCAAGAAAAATCACCATGCTCTTTCTGAATTTCCGCGATTTCAAATTCATCAGTTTCAAGACCTTTTTTCAAATGATAATAAATAGCACGAAGAGTAACAGGAGCATAAACGTTCTTATAAACCTTATAAATATGATATCCATGAGCAGAACCAAGAAAATAAAGAATTTCTATCATGTTCTGCCTTACTTTACTACCGATAGGTCTGCCTCTAACCATACAAATTCATTGATTTACACGTTTAAAAACTTTTCTAAATTAACTTCAATAATGAAAATAATTGATTTTGAAACTACTCGTGAATGAAAAAATATATAAGATAAAACGATTTAACCAACACAATAAACAACAAAAAAACAATTTGAGGGTGCTAAATGAACAAAAAAAACAAACTCCAACTAATAATTATATCAATACTAATAATCTTACTTGCTAACATAACAGTGGCAGAAACGCCAACAATAAAAGAATACCAAAAAGAAAACACGTACGTATTAGCACCACAACAAAACATAGAAACAACAATAAACGGAGACTTATTCTTATTAACAGCAGAATCAAACATAGAAGGAACAATAAACAAAGACTTAAACGCGATATCCTCAAAAATAAACATACAAGGAATAATAGGAGACGACTTAAGAATCATAGCAATGGAAACAAAACTAAACGTTTACGTATTCAACGAACTAAGAATAATAACAGATAAAATAGAAACAAGCAACACAACAATAATAAACGGAAAAACAACAATAAAAGCAACAAACGCAAAAATCCAAGGAACATACAACGAAGACGTAACAATAAACACACAAAAACTAGAATTAAACGCGATCATAAATGGAAATGCTAAACTCACAGGACAAATAATAATAAATCCAGAAACAAGAATTAACGGAAACCTAGAAGTAACAAAAGGAACTAACATACCAGAAAACGTCGTAAAAGGAACAATAACATACACAGAAAAACCAAGAATAACAACAAAAGAACTACTACTAGGAAAAATAACACTATTACTAATCATAATAATACTGGCAGCACTAATACATATTACACTACAAAAACCAACAGACAAAATAATAGAAACAACAACACAAAAACCAATAAAAACACTACTAATAGGAATACTAACAATAATACTATTACCAACAATCTCATTAATATTACTAATATCAGTAATAACAGCACCAATAGGACTACTACTAATCCTAGGACTAATGGCTGTACTAATAATAACGCCGGCATTCACAGCTCTACTAATAGGAAAACAAATAATGGAAATGATAAGACCAAGAAGAGAAATAAGATTAGAAATACTAATAGGAGCACTAACATTAGTAATGCTAAGCTTCATACCAGGATTCATGATACTAGCAACAATACTATTCTACGCATTACTAACAGGAACAACTATTTTACTGCTTATACCAAAAAGAAAAAAGAAAGCAAAAAAATCAAAAAAAAAGAAATAAAAACAAATGAAACTAAACAAAACCCTCAGCTTAATAATGGCTTTGTATTTAACCTATTCTTGTTCAACACAACAAAACATACCAATAAAAAAAACAGAAAACAAAGAAGAACAAAGAAAACAAGAAATAATAACAGACATATTAAACTTTAAAGGACAAGACACAATACTTTTTAATAACTACAAAAAAGAAATAAAACTAACAAGACACGAAGACAGATACGTCTTGTATTCCAGGGATTTGTATTATGACGAAGACTTCTTAATTAAAACAATGAACAAATCATTAGAAGAACTAAGAAACCAACCAAGCTACGACATAGAACTAGCAAGAAAATACGTAGAAATAAAAAACATAACAAAAAACAGAGACATAACCAAAGATGACTTGCCAATAAAACAAATAATACAAGAACTAATAACTCCACAAAGACTTCTAAAATATAACATAGAAAAATACGTGGACGCAATAATAACACTAGAACCAGAATCAAACATAGCAAATGATTACGCAGTACATGGAGGTGCGAGAAATCACTTAATACAAATAAAAAACACAGCACAAGAAATGTCACAACAACAAAACAACAAAGAATTAGAAACACTAATAAAAGAACTAGAACAAAGATTAGAACTAAATCAAAGAGACACAAAAAATAACAACCAAGAATTATACCGAGGAATATACAAAGCAACAAACCAAGAAGGAAAACAAGTATACGTAGTAGTGGCAGAAATAACAGACCCAAAAAAAGGCGAAATCGCAAGAGAATTCACAGCAATAAATACCGCAACAGAAACATTCCTAAAGTATTCATTAGAAGTATTAACAGAACAAGCAAAAATAAAAAGAAGAAACAAATTAATGTTCGAAATACAACAAAGACCAACAATAACACAAAGACGAAACGACGTTTACGAAATAACCATGATATTCCACAAAGTAGGAACACAAAAACAAAACCAAGCAATACTAGAAAGCATCAAGAAAACATATGATTTACAAAAAGAAACACAAGGAAAATACATAAACACAAAATATGTGCCAAACACAAAAAAATTCAGAATTAAACAAAAAAAATAAAATCACTTAAAATTAACAATATTAAGATCAACACCATACTCTTTCTTAAACGACCAAAAATTACTATAAATAGCAGGCAAAGCAAAAATATCAAAAACACGAGCTCTTAACTCCAAATCAGTATCATTAATGTAAAGATCATTTTTAACAGAAAAAATCAATTCATTACGAATAAATTCTCTACCAAACAAATTCTTCTTTTTAACATCTTTAAAAATATAAGTTTCAGGAACAGAATCTAAATCAAAAATATTAGAGTAAGCAAGAGAATGAGTCAAACAACAAACATTTTTATCAGGAACAAAAAAATCAACATAAAAAGAATCACTAGAAGAACTTTGTAAATCAACAACTATGTTATTCATCACGTCACTTAAATCTTTACTGAACTTTTCCCTATCAATTCTAGATTTTTTAATTTTTGCAAACGCATTCATGAAATTAAGAATCAAAAACAATATATAAACTTTTCTTTTTTTACCACTGAAAGGTTTCAACAAACTAATTATTGGGTGAAAACCGAAAAACCTCTGAATATTCACACGAAGAAGTTATTAAAAACAAAAACAAACAAAAAAATCATGAAAAAAAACTACTTAACAATTCTTATAATCATAATCACAATTTTAACAATAAATACTTCAGCAGAAACCATAACTAGAGACGTAGAAATAAAAATAATACTAGAAAACCCCGAACCAAACCAAAACCACACAAAAATATTCAAAGTAGAAAACCTAGATCACGAAACAGGAACAACTGACTTACTACACTTCTTCATAAACGCAACAATAAAAAATAACGAAACCAAAAAAGAATGGAACACTACAAGAACAATAAACAAATACACAGAAACAGGACTAGGAACAATAAACCTAGAACCAGGAAAATACGAATTATGCGTAGAACTCACACCCCTAAACTTTGAAGATACTAATTTAAGCAACAACAAAGATTGCAAAAACATAACAACAACAGAGTTAAAACCAATAAATGAAACAACCGAAGAAAACAACGAAGAAACACCAATAATAAACGAAACAAAAAATATGTGTGACTGCAAACTAGAAATCATAACAGAAAAAAACATATACGAAAACGGAGAAACAATAAGCTTCATCATAAAAGACTGCTCAAACACAACCAAATACGAAGAAGAAATAGAATACTGGGTAGAAAACATATTTGGAGAAATAACAAAAAACAAACTAGAAACAACAACGAAAACACCAAAATCATACACTCCAAGAATACAAGAATCAGAAAAAACATTTCTAATAAAAACAAAAATAAACAATTGCACACAAATCCACAAAAAAATAATAACAATAAGAAACCAAGAAGAACAAGAACCAAAAAACACAAACATAGAAATAACAACACAAAAAGAAGCAAAACCAGGAGACATAATAATTTTAGAATTAAAAGGATACAAAGCAAAAACCCTGAAAACACTAATAAATATACAATTAGAATTACAAGGAAAAAAACAATCAGAAACACTAAAAGTATATGTACAAAAACAAAACACTGATTTTCACTTAAGAATACCATTCCAAATACCAACAAAATTACCAGAAGGACTAAAAGAATACGAAATAACCGCGGAAGGACTAGACACACAAAACACCACTATGATAATAATTAACAAAGAAGAAAAAGAACCAGAAACAAAAATAAACAATTTATACACAAGAAAACAAAAATTCGAAGAAGACATAAACATAATAATAAGCTGGGAAGGACCAGAAAACACAAAACTAAGAATAACAACACAAAAAGAAACAAAACTAATAGAACTAACAACGAAAACAGAAACAATACCAATAAGAATTAAAAAACACAACGAAACAATCATAGCAGAACTAATAACGAATGAAGAAACAAAAGACATACAAATACTACAACTAAACTTAGAAAACAACGAAGAAGAACAAGAACAACCAAAAATAGGCATAAAAGAAGAATCAGAAGAACAAAAAATCATAATGAACAATCAAGAACTAATAACAATACTGGAACAACAAGAACAACAAAAAGCAGAAATAAAAGAAGAATCAGAAGAACAAAAAACTATAACAGCAAAAACAACAATGACACAAAACCAAATAAAAGAAAACCAAAAACAAATAATATTCATAATCATAACAACGATATCGCTACTAATATTATTCAAACAAGAAATAAAAAAATCAATACAAAAAATAACAAAAACTAAATCCTAAAGAATTTATCACCTTTCTTATCAAGAGTTTTCTCCTTAATCATAGCCTCAAGAACAGGAATAATACCTTCCTCAGAAATACCAACAGCCTTACCAATATCAGAAGAAGTCATCTCTTCACCACGCAAAGCAAGAAGAACAGCGTTCCTCATCAAAGCATTAAAATTAACCAACAAACCCTTAGACTCAGACTTAGCCTGCACCGTGTTCATATTATTCTGATGAAGCTGAGCCAACAATTCACCCATAAAATCAGACAAATCCTTATCCTTCATCACCACTTCCTTAGGAGCTTTAACCTCAATAGAAGCAGGAGAAAAATTAAAACCTATCCAAGACAATAAATTAACGTCTTTAATAAGCATCTCAGCCTCACAAAAAGTACCCCATAAACCATCGCCAGCATCCTCAGCGTCACCATAATCCTCCTTAAAAACATTAACACCCTTATTACTCTTAACGCCTTCCATGACCTTACGAACCATGGCCTCAACGTGCTCCTTAGGATTACCAACGACCTCAAACAAAACATTAATATGCAAATAACCTTGCTCCACGAATTCCTTAATTTCTTTTGATTTCATAAAACAACAAGAAACTCTTATTACTTAAAAACGTTTTGGCTAATAAATAAAACCAATAAAAAAGTTTAAAAACAAAGAACTCATCTCATGATTCATGGAAGACTGGAAAAAAATAGAAGCACTACTATTCGCATCAGGAAAATACATAACAGAAGAACAACTCATAACGCTATCAAAAATACCAAAAAACAAAATAAAAAAAGCACTAACAGACCTAAAAAACAAATACGAAGAAAACAACACTAGCCTAACAATATATAACGAAGCAGACGCGTGGAAACTAAACGTAAAAGAAGAATACACAGAAATAATAAAAGAAGTAGTATCAGACGCAGAAATGCCTCGCGCAGTAATGGAAACACTAGCAATAATAGCATATAAAAGCCCAGTTCTACAATCAGAAATAAAAGACATAAGAGGAACAACGTCTTACGATCACATAGCCCTACTAGAAGCAAAAGGATTCATAAACAGAGAAAGACAAGGAAGAAGCTACAAAATAAGACTAACCACGAAGTTCCACGAATACTTCGACATAGACGGAGACTCAAAACTAGCAGAACTATTCAAAGACGTCAAGAAACCAGAAAAACTAGGAAACCTAGAAGTATACGAAGAAAAAGACGAAAAAGAAGACAAAGAATTCGACGACAAAATAACTGAAAGAATGAAAAAACTAGAAAAAACCAATGAAGACGAAGAACAAGAAAACAATTTCCTAAACGAATTCGAAGAAAAATTCGAAAAAACCAAACAAAAAATAGACGAATCAGAACAAGACATACAAAGCTTCAGAAAAAGAACAGACGAAGACACAGAACAAATATTCAAAGAAAAACAAGAACAAGAAGAAGAAACAATAGGAACAACAAAATCCAAACAAATATTCGAAGAAAACCAAGAAGACGAAGAACAACAAGAAAACCAAGAAGATAAAGAAGAAAATGAAGAAACAGGACCCGAATTCTTAAAAAAAATAAATCAACAAATCGACGACCTAATAGGCACAAACACAGAACAACAAAACGAAGAAAACGAAGAACAAGAAAATGCAAAAGAAAATGATATTGTTAAAGAAAATCAAGAAGACGAAGATCAACACAAAAAAATAAAATAAAAAATATTCTAAGACTCAGTAATCAGTAGTGCAATAAACAGAACAATCAGGACTTGTAAGAACATTATTGCAAGTATTATCCCAACACTCCATACACATATTAGTCCAATAAGTACGAGTTTGACCTCCGCCATCTATACACCTATGACTACAATCTAATAATTCAACACATTCAACACAAGAATAACTAACACATCGACTATAAGTAAGACTTAAACAATTACTATCACTACAACACTCTATGGTGTATGGAGTTACATCAGAAGGCGCGTTGTTCAAAAAACTACTCCACTCACCACTACTACCAGTAGGAACAAACAAATTTTGACCATGAAAACTAACAAGCCTACGAAAATTCCCATGATAGCACCAATAATTATTAGTAGTCCCAGTATTTAATGTACAACAAGCCTGACTAAAAACAACAGATAAAGTACCCAAAACAATTAATAAGAATAAGGATATCAACAAAATTTTTCTTTTCTTCTTAAACATAAAAGTAATCAGTTCTTGAATATATAAAAACTTTTTTATTTTAAAAATTCCTAAAAAATAATTCAACTATTTATTTTCAATACATTATCAAAACTAATCAAAAACAAATACACTTTATTATTAATAATTATCATATTCTTCTCTAGAACCCCACTCATAAACATCCAAAAGATAAGACTCCTTATTAGATAAAGAATCATAATCACTAAGATAACCAATACGCTCTATGAAAATATCATTACGCTCATCCTCCAAAAGCATAAACTCATTATAAGACCAACCATAATGATTAACCTTGAATTCACCATCCTCATAATAAAAATACCTAGGCTCATCAACCTCTTCCAAATAACCAAGACCCCTAAAAAAAACAACGGCGCCATAACCCTTATCTTCCTCAGAAACATTATACTCATAAACAACTAATTGACCAGAATAACAATTCCTAACAGCAATAAGAAAAAACAACCGTAACAACTCATACTCAGAACCCTCCCTCGCATTATAAACATCCACGGGCTTACTCAAATTAAAAATATCAGAATCAACAACAGAAAAATTAGAATTAATAAAACTAACAATCTTACTAATATTATCATAAACCAAAACTTCCTCCAAAAAATCCTCTTCCTCAGAACTAATCAGTCTATAAAAACGACAAAAATCCTCTTCCTCAACCACGGAACTACTAGAAGAACTACTAGAACTAAAAAAAGACACAATCTTAGAAACAAGACTATTCTCCTCTTCAACCATTTCCTTGAACCTATCAGCTTCACCAATATCAACGAACCTATCCAAAACAACAACATCAAAATCATTACTAACATACAACTTATTATTATCATAAATCCTTACATTAGTCCTCCAAACACCAACCTCTTTACCAATAATCCTAACAAAATTCTCATGAACACCAAAAGAAAAACCATCACTACTCTTAACACTAAAAGTCAAACCATCACCAACAACGAAATCACTCATATCAATATAAGCAACTTCACCAATCCTAACAACAAAATCAGGAATAGGACCTAAAAAAACCAAGTTATCAATAGAAACATTAACAAAATCACCCTTAACCTTGTTCTTATTCAAAAAAACATAAAGCACACTATCCTCAAAAATAAAAGCACAACCACTAATAAACAAAACAAAAACTAACAAGAAAACCAAAAAATACCTCTTAACAAAAAAATCACTCATAACAAAAAACATAACCTTTTATTTATTTAAGCTTTTTCATTACAAAAACACAAAAAAACTAAGACTCAAATTTACCTTCCAACTTCTCTAAACGCTCACTCAACTCCTTAACAGCCTCAATCAAAGGAGCCACGAGGTTTCCGTATTGTATTGATTTGTGGCTGTTTTTTGGGGTGTTTACTATTTCAGGAAATACTTTTTCTACGTCTTGTGCTATTAGTCCTATTGATTCTTCGTTGTTTTGTTTCCATTTGAATTTTATTCCTTCAATT
>JAHKLZ010000051.1 GCA_020854775.1 Candidatus Woesearchaeota archaeon
ATACCCCAAATTTACATAAAAATGTTTAATAACCTTACGGGATTTATCTTTACAACTTCAATTGCTGTACTACCCACATCTTTAATTACTTGACTCCTTCAAATACTTCAAAATAATTGGAATTGTTCTGAATTGTAAATTTGAAAATACATGAATTCATTTTTGGATTAAATCCCCCAAAATGATTGTCATTTTGATTGTGTTGGGTATTCATGTGATTGGTCCAGGCGTTCCATTGGTCAGTTCCCGCCCAGTTGCTGTTGCCCCAACCTTGATTCATATTTCCCCAGCAATTGCCATCGTTCATCCAGGCGTTATTTGTCCAACCGGATTGGCGGTTTGTGCAAAAATCATAATTATTGCGATTATGTCCATATTCAGCAAAAAAATCTTGTCCGGTATAACACACCATAATGCTGTCATAGTTTTGGTATAGTTGCATTGTAAAGGTTGAATCAAAATTGTAGGACAAACAATGCATACTAACTAAGCTATCGTTTATTAGCGTTACATTTAATGTCGCCGGACTGGACTGATTAGTAGCTGTACTCTTAAGAGTACCTGTATATGTGCCGATTACGCTGGAAGCTAAAGTATTATCCAAGGGTGTTTCTTCTTCCTTGTTACATGAATAAAAAAGGAATCCAACTACTGCTACCATTAAAAAAATAACTTTTGTATTTTTCATGCCAGTAAATAATTTATTTCGTTTCATTTTTCTATCCTCCTATTTTATTCCAATATAAATCCTGCATTTTTAACTTTTGCCTCCAATTCGCTATACGCAATTTGTTTTGGATTGTATTCAATCAGTACCTGGTTCGATTTACGATATAACTTAAAATCTTCAACACCTTTAATTCCGTTTAACAAAGTCGTCAATTTCTCGTTATCACCTTCTTTATGCTCAACAAAACAGATTACGGTTTTTCTTTCATCAATTTTAATTGTAGTGATTTTATTATTATCATTAAGTTCAGCTTCTATATAGAGGGCAAAAGGTAAATCTGTCAATTTTGTTTCCTCCCCGTTGTATTTAACAGTCATGTTTTTGTCTATCTGAACCGGCATGCAAGCCTGTGTTCCTAAAACACATATTACAATTCCGTCGTCACCTAATTTTTCACCACCGACTGTTCCAATAATTTTTTCTGTTTCCTGCGCATAGATGTTCGCAATTGATACACCAAAAATCAAGACTGTTGCTTTGATTACATTTAATATCTTGTTCATTTTACTTTTTTTATAAATTTTAAGTTATTGTATGCGAATTTTTTGTTTGATTTCGCTTTTCTGAAAGCGGGCAAGTTGCCTTGCCTGCCTTCAAAAAAAGCATCTAAATCTGTTACAATCCTTTGCTATTCAGAAAGGAATTGATTTTATATGAACCACTTGACTGGTTGTATGCATGTAAGGCTGAATTTGAACTAAACAACAATTCCATTTCAGAATAAAGTGGGTCGTCAGCGGGAATAACATCCTTAAGGTTGCTAAATGTCAGGCTTTTAATTTCCCCACTTCCGTCTTTGCTGAAATAGTATTTTGTTCTTTTTTTTGTGCCTGTAAATGGAGAATGAGATACTACTTCTTCTCTGGTGTAAATCCATAAACCACTTTTATCTGCCAAAGTTAAGCGGTCATTATTAAAAAAACGGAAAAATTCTCCATTGCAAAGTTGATAACCAAATATTTCGTCCTTATTCAAATCAGTTTTTTCACCATTTTTAATTACTGTTACGTAATCTTTTTTGAAAAAATTGTTTGGTTTTATTTTTCCGTCTTTTGTTGCACAGTTAATTGAAACTTCCATTTTGCCATTTGTGTAATCTTCATAGGTTTTGTAAACCCCACATTTTTGTGCGCTTACAGTTAGCCCCATTACAGCAAAAAATGCTGCTATTATTATTTTAAAATTATATGTTTTCATATTGATAATATTTAATTGAAACCTAAATTGTTATTTTAATATTTTGCTTTTGGGAGGAATTAAATACTATCTCAGCACAAAAACACCTGTAGTTGTGCCCTGTTTAAAGCAAACTTAGGTGTTGAAAATGTATTTAAATGGTTATGAATTTTTTGTCGGTTTATATTTAAGATGAAATTCTCATTACCACATGTTAAAAATGGGCAGTTAATGATTGGCTTTACTTTATTGCTAATTTTTTTTGAGGCATTAAAAAAGGTATCGACTATTTTAAATGAAATAACCTTTGTATGGCAACCGGAACAAGGAGTATCACAACATTTTTCAGAGGTTTTATCAAAATAAATTGAAAGTAGTTTGCTGTTACAAAAGTTCTCCTGTATGGTCACCCCTGTGATAGTTAAGGTGAAAAACACGGCAAATGTAATATGAATCATTTTTTTTAACATGCGAAAATTCATTATATTAAAATTTCATTTCTCCGATTCATTCTATGTAAATAATGCTTAGCGTCACCTGCTTCTCCAAAAGCAACTTTGCCATTTGCCAGGTTTATTCTGGCTACCGTACAACTTTGACATTCAACCGGGCTTTCGGCAATACAGGGTTTATTATCATATAAATTGTAATTTTTCCGGTATGATTGCGGGGTTATATTTGGCAT
>JAHKLZ010000052.1 GCA_020854775.1 Candidatus Woesearchaeota archaeon
AAGAAAGGAGGAGTTATGACACCCGAATTAGCACAAAAGGTGATTAATAAAAAACCTTATCTGGAAACAAGGATAGTTACTTATGTTAACAATGACGGCAAAACTGAAATGTATTACACCAATTTTCCACTAAGCAACGGCAAATATAAATGTAAGGAAAACCTTGACCGTATCAAATTGCCCTGCTATTGCACTTTTGAATGGCGTGGAAAAAGGCGGTTGGGGATATTACATAATGACGGACATAGAAAATATGGTGGTGAATCTACTGGTTCAGAAATTTATTCATTAACTGAAATCGATAAACAAACAAATAATAAAATTGGGGACTTGATACAGACATCATATAGCTTAGCTTTTTTAATTGAGTATTACAAAATCAACATCGGCAAAGTGAAACTGACCTATTATGAAACAATTTAAAATATGCCACCTGTGGCGTTCTGGCGTCAGGTTGCTTCAACTTGGAGGGGTTATTCCAGATAATAAAGTTAGACGTTTCTTTTCAAAAACTATGTGATAACCCTATTTTAAAGAGTTAGAGATTTGGGTTACAGGGTGGGGAATCCTGTCAGGTGGCAACTAATTTAGGAGGTGTCCATGAAGCAAACCAACTGAATAGAGGGCCTAACCTGTGATGCAGATTAAATAGCATTAGTAATAGTAATTGTGTTAGGGGCTATCAATAAAAGGTAGCCCCAGAATAAAAGGAATGGGAGGAAATGTAATGGAAGTTAAAGAAGCGATTGAATGTTTAGAAGTAGCTTCAGAGTTTCAAGTTTCTATAAACAGGCAAGAAGAAATTAAAAGGGTCATATCCCTACTCAAATCACTGGAAGCCGAAAATAAGGTTTATAGAAACGAACAAAGTGGCTGGGTTAAAGAAATAGAAAGAAGACAAGCCAAAATAAGGGAATTGGAGAAATTAGACCTTAATGTAAGGGAATTGATGTTAGAAAATAAGAAGCTGAAGGAAGAAAATAAGGCGTATAAGGAGATGTGGAATATATTAAAAATAGCATATGATACTGAATTATATGGTCTAAAAAACCTTACTCTCAAAAAAGTTATGGAAGATTTTGAATTCAAATATCTCGGAGGTGGGGAATGAAATTTAAAGAAAATGAAACTGATTTACTTCTAAGATTAGTAAAAAGAGAACACAGAAGAATTAAAGGGAAAAACATAAAATTCAAGGACATAACATTAAGAGAACTTGAAGATATTTACACAAAACTAAAGGCAAACAAAGATGCTTTTGAAGATGCCAGAAGTTGGGAAGATATTGATTATGGAATGGAAGTTATGTATGGAGATAAATAACAGGAGGCAAGGAATGATAATCAGGTATGATATAAAACCAAAATCTCACGACGAATATTGTGATGTTATAGACGCTTTGTCTGATTGGTTAGACAGGAATAATATTGAACACCGGAAAACCGAAATATTAGATGAGAGCGGGCAGGACAAAATAGCAAATAGCCAAAATAAGCCAAACAAGCCTCACTACAGCGAAAATTGATAATCTTAATATAAACATCTTAATTGGAGGTAAAATGCAAAATAAGAATGTTATTTTAATCATTCTGCTTATGTTAGCGTTAACTTTAATATTCAACTACCAGATAAACAGGTTGAGAGAAGTTATTATTAAACAAAATCAGATTATAGGAGGTCAAAATCAATGTATAGATAATCTTCATTCAGAAATCAGTAAGCTATTAAAAAATATTGAAGTGATAACAGGTAAGATGATTTGGAATTTAGAATATTAAGGAGGATTAAATGATAATTCCAACTACAATAAGAGTAAACGGCAAGGAATTAAATATAGGGGATTTTGATACCGACACAGGAAGATGGATAATCAAGCGAAACAAGGAAAGACACTTCCATATAAAAATGAATGCGTGGGGCTTGGATTATGAAATGTTTGATTACCTTAAAAGTGTTTACGGAATAAACAAAGTGGTAATTTATGATATGAATAAAAGGGGTTATCCTAAAACGTGGGAAATATCTTTAGAGGACATAGAGAAAAACAAAATGTTCAGGGAATTCAAGCCACACCGGAAACAAATATTTATTGAAGAAAAATATTGGACAAAAACCTAAAAAAAGATTATAATGAAATTAAGGTATAAAGGTAAGGATATGAAAATCAAAATTTCCAAAAAAAGTTTATATAAAGAGCTGACCGATAGGTATTTTCCACTTCCTTACCTTTGCCTATTGGTTGGCTCTTTTGTTATTTTAAAGGGGGTAATATGTCAGAAATTAAGTGGATAAAAATAACGACAGGTATGTTCGAAGATGAAAAAATCAAGATGATAGAATCAATGCCGGAATCAGATATGATTTTAGTTATATGGGTAAAACTATTAACTCTGGCAGGAAGAAAAAACATGAATGGATATATCTTTCTAACTGAAAATATACCTTATACTGATGAAATGCTTTCGACATTATTCAACAGACCTCTTAACACAATAAGATTAGCACTTGAAACGTTTAAAAATTTTAGCATGATTGAGTTTGGTGATAATGGTTTTATAAAAATAGCAAATTGGGAAAAACACCAGAACGTTGGAGCGCTTGAAAAAATAAGAGAAAACAATCGGTTAAGAGTTCAAAGATTCAGGGAAAACCAAAAACAAATATCTGCTCCAAATGATTGTAACGTTACAGAAACGTTATGTAATGATACAGATAAGAATAGAGAAGAGAAGAATAGATTAGAAAGAGATAAGAATAGAGAAGAGAAGAAGAAAGAAAATATACATGCTGTTATTCAATATCTCAACACAAAAGCGGAGAAATCTTTTAAAGCCACAACAAAGGCACACCATAAACATATTAACGCCAGATTTAAAGAAGGTTATACTTTAGACGATTTTAAAAAAGTAATTGATAACAAGGTAGCCGAATGGAAAGGAAGAATTACCAGAGATGGGCAGAATATGGAAAACTACTTACGACCGCAAAC
>JAHKLZ010000053.1 GCA_020854775.1 Candidatus Woesearchaeota archaeon
CTGACCCGAAGTCATCGCATCCCCCACATTGCTTATACCCCTTGTTGTGTGCAGTGGTTTAGTCTTACGGATTTGAAATTATATAGGATTGTCGTATATTTCTTAAGAAATAATTTCTTAAATGTCTTTATTTCAATAAAATATTTACTTTGAGAATTCAAAAGAGTTTCTTACTCTAACAAATTTTCTTTTCGTTTTACTTTCTTTGTCTTGTTGTCTTTTTTCAACATTCGGAAAGTCTTTTTCAATGAATTCTAGTTTGAAATTCTCGGGAAGATTTTCAATTAAATTTGGATTATCTATCAGATGATTTACAAAATCAAATGATAATCCAATATTTCTTTCAACGGTTTCCTTATTAGTCATAATTCAACGTTTTTTCAATTTCTTAACATATCTTTCTTTGTACCATTCCCACCTATCCTTCAAGTCCTGTTCTGCATATTTTGATGCACTTTTTAAGTTGTCAATCGAAATTTCCTGTTTCTCTTTATCACCATTTGGTTTCATTACATCTCTATGAAAGAAACCGTGAGCGCAATCATATCTTACAATCGGATGCCATTTATCCTCAATAAATGCTTCATATTGAAAAACAACATCAATTAATTCGCCTTTTTCAGTTTTCAAACGAACACGTAGTCTGTCATTACCGTGTTTATCTAAAAATGTTTCAAAATTTACTTCTTTCACAAATTTTAAATGTTATTCAAGGCAAATATACGACAATAATTTCAAAAACGTTTCTTTTTTTATGTGAATGATATTCAGTCATATGCGATTTCGTCACCCATTGCACACAACGGTTGAGTGTATGTGCTGTAAGGGATTGCGTAGTAGTTGCCTGTCCACAGATACAAAAGTTTGAGCGGGCTACAACGCTTGAATACCCAATGAAACCCTTATGGCATATACACTTTGTTACCGCTTGGTGTTATAATTGTTTTATTCTCTTATTTGTTCCATTAAAGAATTTAATTGTATAATGTATTGTTATGCCTGAAATAAAACCAATTGCCATATTTGTTAGTAATGCGACTATTACAGTAATTACCAAAGGAATAATATCAATACTAAATTTTGCAGACCATGCAAATTTTGTAAGTTCAATACCAACTAAAATCATCATTCCACCAATTATAGCCATAGGGAAAAAAGTAAAAATTCCAACTATTGAAGCAGAAAAAAACAGACCCAAACAAATCTCAATAAGTCCTTCAATAATGTTAGCACCACCCGTCCTAGCACCAAAATAATACTGACTTGCTAACCCGCCTGCTCCATGACATAAAGGCATACCACCAAAAAATGGCAGCAATGTATTCATAATGCCCTGATTCCATGAGAGATGAATGGCACTAACAGGTTTTTCTGGCCAATAATGCCTAATCAAGTTTGAAGTTGCTAAAGTAGCATTTGTTATTGTCAAGGGGATTTGGGCAAAACCAGCAAGAAAGAGGACTTGCCATAGTTCATTAAAAGTAAATGTGGTAAATTGGGGAATTGTAAATGATGGCATGCTAATGTTTTGAAAATTACCTTCAAAATAAACCATCCCAAACCCAACTACCATTAAAACTAAAGCGGCAGGGGCAAATCTGTTGTTTTTAAGAATTATAACAATGAAAATAGAAATAACCCCTAAAGCCCAACCAGTTGAAATCATATTAAATGCTTCTATGGCTAAAAGAATCCCCAAGGAAGCTTGTATGCCATGAATTACAGATTTTGGAGTAAACTTTTCAATCCATTTTATTAAGCCTGTTAAGGCAAAAATTAACCAAATTATACCCATGGCAAAACCTGATGCATATACCATTGACGGAGTCCATTGCTGAGCAATTGCTACAACAGCAATTACTTTCATAGGCTCAATAGGCATTGGGAGTTTATATACCAGACCAGAAACAATATTTGCAAGTCCTATCATTATTAATAGTCCTGAAGGTTCAAGCCCAAAAATAGCAATATAGCCAATTGCCAGTGGTAATAGAGTTCCAAAATCCCCCATTGCCCCAGCCAACTCACGTAGATTAAACTCAAAAGATTTAATACGCATTCTTTTGTGTAATATTTAATTATATGACTATCCGTTTCGATACCAAAACTCCGAATCGTCATTACGAACCACGAAGTGCTCGACGAAGTCAAACCCTTGCTTTTTAAGGGTTGAGGCAATCTTTATTTCGCTGAATACGAGTAGATTGCTTCGTCATAAAAAACACTTCTCGCAATGACGTATTCTCTATATTTTAACTTTAGGTATGTTAGCGGACAATCATATTTAATTATTTTTTCATTTCAGGTTCTTCTTACACTTGGCGGTAACGGCGGGGGGTGTGGCAAGTGTGGGAGAGCGTGTTACGTTTTCGTCCCCCGACGAAAACGCCCGAGCGGGCGAAACCGCTCCGAAGTTCCAATGTCAACCCACATTGGCTACACCCTTTGTTACCGCCTGGTTTTGTTTTATTTCCAGTATCTATTTGTCAAGTAATCAATTAAACTCCCTGTATCTTGCAACTCTGTTATTGGTTTCAAAAATTCGTCAGGACTAATTACAATATACTTTTCAGGATTTTTAAGTTGTAATTTCCAAGATTCTTCAAGCGTTTTACCTTCTAATTTTTTTGAAGTTATCCTTTCTTTTAATTCTTTGTTTTCTTTCGGAATAATGTGCAGGTGCAACCAATCATTTGCTCCATATTCTTTATTTTCAGTCATTGTCCAGCCAAGAAGTGTTTGTCTCATTAATTGATAATATGGCTCATAAAATAAGTCTTTAAAATCTGCTGTTTTTATTGGACAATCTGGTCTTTCAAGCAATTCCTGATATACTTCAAATCTATTTTTCCCTGAATCTGAAATTAGTAATGAATTGGTTGAATATGATTCTGTATATTTCCATTCGATTAAAATTAGAATCTTATCTCCGTTGTTTTTTCTACCTATCATAAAACTGTCAATTGAAGTAGAATTTGCTCCACGTTGAGTTGAAGATTCTTTTCCTAATGGTTTAATTCCAGTTTTTTCAAATTCAATCATTCCCGAGTCTACAAATAATGACTCACTTATTGAATTATTTATATTCTGTAATATTTTGTCAGTGCAGTCTTTTCTTTGCCGTAGTGGATATAAGTGGTTTAAGCACGCAATCTGAGAAGAAAGCAAATGACCTGTCGGCTCTCCATTTCCAGACCACCAAGCTATTCCGTTATTAATGAAATATTCTTTTGCGTCTTTTCTTATTCCTTCCCAAAGATTTAACTCAGGTTCAGATAAAACAAATTCTCTTTCTTTACCGAAAAATAATCCATTCCCTGGGTCTCTGAAAATCTTATCACGAATTTCAATCGCTTTTTGTCTTTCCTTGTCAATGTATTTCATATCGTATTTTTTTGTCTTAAACTTGGCGGTAACGGCTGGGGGTGTGGCAAGTGTGGGAGAGCGTGTTACGTTTTCGTCCCCCGACGAAAACGCCCGAGCGGGCGAAACCGCTCCGAAGTTCCAGTATCAACCCACATTGGCTACACCCCTTGTTACCGCTAGTTTTTTAATAATACTCAATTGTTCTAATTGTTATATTTTCAATATTGTCATTTTCGTATAAAATTCGTTCAATCCAATTTCCTTCTTTATCGTATTTGTAAAAGTATTTGTGTATAGTCTCAACTTCACCATCTTCATCAAACAGTCTTGTTTCAATAATATTATCATTCTCATCCAATGAAATTGTCATTTTACCAGTCAAATCATTATCTGAATAACTTAATATTTCTTTAGGAAATGGTTTTTGGCCATTGTATTTAAAAATGAATTTATTGTTCTCATAAAATAAAGTTTCAATATATCTACCATAAATATCCTTTTTAATGTAATGAACAAGGTCGCCTGTTTTTCCATAAGTGTTTTCTGCTAATGTTCCATTTTCATATATATACTTAATTTTCTCAATAATAGTTCCTTCTGTGTCAATTGAGATTATTTCACTTAAATTTCCATTTACATAATTAAATTTTGACGTTTTTATTTCTTCACCTTCTTTGTTGTAAGTTTTACCACTTATAATTCGATTGTTTTCATTAATAAATTTATGTATAGTTTCGTTTTCATTATATTTAAAACTCATTTCAATTCTATTCCAATTTTTATCATAAGAATGTTTTAGTGAATAAGACAAATATGAATTATTCACTTCTATTAACATTAGTTTACCATTTTCTGAAAATTCAACTTTTGAATTTGGTGGAGTCAAAACATTAAGATATTCAGATAAGTCAAAGTCTGGATTGGTTATTTCTCCCTTAATAGGTTCACCAAATTTTTCTTCAGCAGAAAAAGTTTCAGATATAATAGTTTTAACATTTCCCTTTAAATTATTTAAATAGATTAGATTTTCTTCATAATCTTTAAAAGGAGTTGAATTGCACGAATATATTAATAGTACAATCAAAAAGTAATTTATTCTTTTCATATCTATAATGTTTTGGTTGTATGTCGTTTATAAAATTAGCGGTAACGGCTGGGGGTTGTGCCCAGTGGGGGAGTTCGGCGCCAGCGGATTTATCCCCCGCTAAGAAGTTTGTTGCGAGCCCAATTGCCCCGAATATCTAGAAATCCCCCACATTGGGTACACCCCTTGTTAGCGGTAGTGGTTTTCTTCAACTTGTTGCTTGAATTCGTATTCCATCGTACTAATATATTCCTTTAAGTCAGTAATTTTCTTCTCATTATCCAGCAATTTATCAGAAAGAGTTTTTATAAAGAGTTCTTTTTCCTTTATGATGTTGTCTTTCAGTGCTATTTTATTTTTATATTCTTTCTTTAATTCGCTCATTTTTTTCAATACTTGCCTTTTTCCACCTTCAGTTTTATCTTCGGTTTCTTTTCTTCTGGAGAGGCTGTTTCGTAGGAATTCGATTTCCTTTTCCTTTTGCTTAAATTTTGTTTGATATTCTTGAAGTTTAATATCTCTATCCTTAATTATTTCTTCTTTCTCCTCCAACCTTTCTTGGACTGAGTTTGTAAGTGTCTTGTATTCATTTAATTTATCTTGAGCAACTTTCTTTTCCTTTTTAAGTTTTGCTGTCTGACTTCTATTCTCAAAGTGTAGATTGATGTTTAACCTTTCTACTTCTCGTATCTTCTTTTCTAAAAGTGAGTTTAGGCTAATTGTCTTTAAGTTTTCAGCTCTTAGTGACTCAATCTCCTCTTCTAGTTGGAATAGAAACCTCGTAGAATCAGAATCAAGAGTGTCAACAAACCGTAAATTAATTCTAAGGTATTTTTTTCCATCGATTTCAATGAAATTCTTGGCGTTCAATTTTTCTAAATGAATGCTATTCAAGTTTTCGATGGGAAAACCTGTTTTCCTTCTAATTCGATAATATAGTCTTTTCAGTTTACTCAACATGTTTTTTCGTTCACCATTACCGCTAACGGCTGGGGGTGTGGCGAGTGTGGGAGAGCGTGTTACGTTTTCGTCCCCCGACGAAAACGCCCGAGCGGGCTAAACCGCTCCGAAGTTCCAATGTCAACCCACATTGGCTACACCCC
>JAHKLZ010000054.1 GCA_020854775.1 Candidatus Woesearchaeota archaeon
AATACGGTCGATTCAGCTGGAAATTAAAAAGTTGTTTTCTATTAAACTTTTCATAACCGACTGGAAATTTGAATTGTGAGTCCATTATCTTTTCTTTAATTGATACGATTTTCGGTCATAAAATTGGCGGTAACGGTCGAGTGTATGTGCCGTAAGGGATTGCGGAGCAGTTTTCTGTCCACCGACACGAAATTTTGAGCGGGCTACAACGTTTGAATACCCACTGAAACCCTTATGGCATATACACTTTGTTAGCGTTTCGTTGTTCATTTTTCTCGTTAATTTTCTTTCATTTTTGCTGCATTGTCTTCCTGTCCGTGCGTTAGGAACAGACACACTCTTTGCCAAGTTTTGGCTTGAGTGTCGGCTGGTGCGACTTGGCAATGTGTGTGGCTGTTGAGTGTTGGCATTCCTATTCGTTTAAAGTATTTTCCAATGTTGTCTTAAATTCGTTTTCGTTGTTGTAATTGTAGAATGGGACTGCTGTTATCAAATAAGTGTCCGTGTGGATTTTGATTGTTTTTTGTTATGTTCTGATTTCATTTAAAAAGTCTTCTTTCCATTTGTCGTGTCCTTTTAAATGCTCACCTTTAGGTTCTATGAAAACCTGAAACGTCATTTGTTCTCCGTTACGTTGTTTGCAGAATAATAAAAAGTCTGGTTCAAAGGCTCGTCCGAGTTTGTCGAAGATTTTAATTTCTCTTTCGTTTCGGATTAGGTAAATGTTTTCAAACTTCTGATTCAGACCTTCAAATCGTCTGGAAAAAAGTTCTACAAACTTCTTTTCTTCACTTGTCCCATAGTTTGCATTATAAACATACCAAGGTTCGTTGGCTACCAATTCTTCTTGCCCTTTGGCGCGATCATCATATTTATTCACTCTAATTTCTTTATCTTTAAACACATTATGTATTCTGTCCGAAATATAGTCTGAACCTTCATATTCTGTCGAGTTGTTCTTTATGTCTGCTTCGATGATTTGCAGAAGTCCGTTTAAGGCTTGCAAGTGGTCGAAATGGCTAATTTCTTTCAGTCGTTTGGTTGTTCCGCTGTATGTAATTTCCAAACTTGCTAAAAAGTCAGGGCTTTGAATAAAATTGGAAAGTGAACCAACATTTGGAAAATAGCGAGATAGATTGTCGAAGTAAAAAAATGGATTTTGACTTAATGCAAAACGGATTACGTTTTTCGGGATTTCAGTCAGCTTTACATCTTTGGTTTTAATTATTTCATCATTGGATTGTGTCGGCTCCATTTCAAAAAAGGCACTTGACATTCTGCCATCTCCCGAAGATAAAGTGTGCCGGTAGTTGGTTTTCTTAACTCCTAAATCTGCAAACGATTTTATGTTATCAAAACTTTTAGGCACTTTCTTATTAAAGAAAACCTGTCCGTTTTTGTAAAAATCTGTTTTCTTGAAACTTTCTTTTAATTTCAATTGCTTAGTAACAAGGTTTTCATCATCTTCATAAATACCCGTATCAATAAGAGCTTTCTTCAATTCCGAAATGTAACGGCTATCTTCTTTGGTGTGGTAGTACAGTTCTTCCAGTATCCTTAAGTCGTTAGAAATATCATCATCAAATTTTCGAGTAAACTTGTCTTGTCCCTTCGACAAGCTCAGGGCATTGCCTGCTTCCAGTGAAAATGGAAAGTATCTTGCACCACGACCAATAAGTTGAGCTTCGGCAATGGTTGTTTTCCCCGGCTTTCCGTCGTTACCATCTCGGTCTTCGTAAAGACGAACAATGTCAAACAAATTCAAAACGTCCCAACCTTCGTTCAGCTTTTGAACAGCAAAAACGGCACGGATTGGGTTGTTTTCATCTTCCAAGGTGTTGAGTAAGATTTGGTTTTGTTCAGCTTCTGCGTCATTGTTGGCACTCAGGCAATTTTCAAATCGGAAATTAGCTTGAATGCGTTTTACTATATCGTTGGCAGAAATGCCTTTGGATTCAAAAAAGCGGAAAGCCTTTTGAACGATTGGAACGGTAGATGTCTTTTGAATTTTCTCCACCATTGCCACCGAAAAATCATCAATCAATTTGTGAAATTTCTCTTTGTTTTTCTCGGATTCGCTTATTGTTCTTTTGGCTTTAAACAGAATGACGGGCTTCAAATTGATATTATAAGAAGTTGCCAGTTCCTGACGATACAAATTCAAAATTAAAGCCTGAATGATTCTGTCTTGCTCGCCATATAAGGAACGGATAAGATTGATTTCTTTGGAATACTTGTCTTTACGAAACTCGGCAAGGTCGTACTTAAAGATTACCTTGTCTTGATAGTGCTTTACCAATTCTGCTGTGTCGGTGTCAATGGTTGCCGTAAACTCCAGCAAAATATTTTCAAAATTGGATTCGTGAATTTTCTTTACGGTGTCTTCCCAACTGCCAAACAATTTGCCTGTTTTTGTTCCTGCTACCAAGTGATGTGCTTCATCGGCAATCAAAACTAATTTCTTGTCCTTAAAATCTTCGTAAGTTACGCTGTTTTCTTTGGTGTTGTTCAGGTCAATATGCAACTGTTGGATAGTGGTAAATTTGATATTGATATTTTGATGGTCGGCTTCTTCAAAGTTTTCCACTTCTTTGATATGAATTTCTTTTCCCTCAATGACGATTTTTTCTTTGAACAAATATTTTGAAGCCTGCGGATTGAGGAAATTGTCTTTGGTTTTCCGAATGATATTGTTGCTGTTTACAAAAAACAAAAAGTTGCGATAGCCTTTGTGGTAAAGGTGCAGCATCAAACCCGCCATTATCAAAGTCTTGCCGCTTCCTGTTGCCATATTGTAAAGCAGGTGGTAAGGTTTTCTTGGTTTTTCTTCAAAATCTTCTTGGTCTAAATAAATGTATCGCTTAAATGCTTCAATTTGATAAGGTCTTTGTTTGAATTTTAAATTGTCGCTAATCCAATTAGGTATTTCAACCTGTGCTAAGGCTCGTTTAGCAAAAGGATTATTGAATATTTCATATAAAAATGCCATTATTCTTTCTTTTTGTTTTTGGGTTTCAATGCTTTAAGTTTCTTGTTGGCTTGTTCAATGCTGGCAATAAACTGTTTTTCTACTTCCGAAAGTTCATTATCTGATTTCTTCTTATAAACCTCATATTCGGCTAATGCTTTGCGTTGAGCTAATTCAGCCGAAATTTTTCCTGCATGGGTTAACACCTCTTGTCGGCTCATTTTGATGAAACCGTCTAAAATTTCAATCCAATCTTTCATATACATGGGTTTGCGCTGCATAGCATTGACTTCGGCAATATCCAAATAAGCCGAAACTAATCGGTTTAATACAGATAATTCTTCTTCTGTAAGATAATTTTTGGCAATGTTTATTTCTTGTTTGGTCGGCTTCTTCCCTTTAAAGGTGGTTAATCCCATAAAGGGCAGTTGAGCATTGGCTCTTTGGTAAATAATTTCGGCTGCCGTATGCCCGTGTGCCGCCCAGTGCAATTTGTTTTGAACGGTTTGAAAAAATTGTTGTGTTATTTCTGCTCGCGGGTCATAGTCAATGCTGGTAGCATAAATTTCTAACACTTTGCGGTAAAAAATTTTTTCCGATGAACGAATATCCCGTATCCGTTCGAGTAACTCTTCAAAGTAGCCACCGCCTTGCTTGAGTAAGTCATCGTTCATTGTGAAACCTTTAATCAGGAACTCTCGCAAACGTTCGGTTGCCCATATCCGAAACTGCGTACCACGAAGCGATTTTACCCGATAACCTACGGAAATAATGACATCTAAATTATAGTGTTTTACTTTGTAGTTTTTACCATCTGCAGCAGTTGTCAAGTATTCCTTGACAACTGAATTTTCATATAGTTCCCCTTCTTCAAAGATATTTTTGATATGAAGACTAATGTTTTGTTTGGTGGTTTGAAACAATTCCACCATATCGGCTTGAGTGAGCCAAACGGTGTTATCCTCCAAGCGGACTTGAATTTTTATCTGCCCGTCATCGGATTGGTATAGTAATATTTCACTACTCATGGTTTGGTTTATGCTTCGGATTAAAATAATTTAAGGTATTCGTCAAACACAAATATTCTGTTGCGGTTATATCCCGTAACCTCTTTTAAGATGCCTGCTTTTACAAAATCCATCACCAGGTCGTTAGCGGTTTTAAAGGTAGTTTTTGTCAATTCTTTTACCTGGTTTGTGTTTACAACAGGTTTTTTAAATAAGTAGTAAAGTAAACTGGCTGCTTTATCGGTTCTTCGTCCAAATTGTTGATGTATTCTATAATCCAGATTTGCTTTCAATTCAATTACTTTGGAAAGGGTTTGGGTAGCATTTTCGGCTGTTTCGGCTACTCCTGTCAGAAAGTATTTGAGCCATTGCTTCATATCGTTCTTGGTACGGACAATGGTTAAGTTGTCGTAGTACAGTCCTTTGTTTTTTTCAAAAAATGCCGATAAATACAGTAGGGGCTTTGTTAATATTTTCTGATCCACTAAAAATAACGTAATCAATAAACGACCTATTCGTCCGTTACCATCCAAAAAAGGATGAATGGTTTCGAATTGATAATGAGCAATTCCAATTTTTATCAGGGCAGGTATATGAATATGGGTATTATGCAAAAAATTTTCTAAATCGCCCATCAACTCATTTAAATGGGTATGATGCGGTGGTATAAATACAGCATCGAGTAAACTTGCTCCGCCAATCCAGTTTTGTGAGGTTCTAAACTCTCCGGGTTGCTTGTGTTCACCTCTTACGCTATCTAAAAGTATGCGATGGGTTTGTTTAATTAAACGGGATGAGACAGGCAATTTTTCTAATTCAGCTATAGCATAGTTCAATGCCTTGATATAGTTGTTTACTTCTTTCCAGTCGTCTCTCCGTTCGGGTGATACTTCGTATTCTTCCAATAAGGCCTCATCAATTTTTGTTTGTGTGCCTTCTATACGGCTTGAAACAACGGCTTCTTTGGCTACATGCAATTGTATAAATAAATCAATGTTGGGCACTAATTTGGAATACGAATTTAATTCACCCAACTTTATAGCAGCTCTTTCTAACAATGTAGTCAACGTTTGATCGTTCCAGTTCCATTCATCGTTAATTTTGCTAGGTAAAAAGTACGAGTATCCCGTTGGGTGTTTGATGAATTGACCGGCTATGTAATTCTCAATGCTAATCATTTTGTCGGTTTTGTATTACAAACTAAAATATAAAAATTTATATTATAGTTTCGATGATAAAAACTAAAATATAAAATCCATGTTTTAGTTTTTGCACTATTTTCATAAACGATAAAAATCTTTGGTTATTTTCTTTTCTTCTTCTGTGCATGCAAAATCGGTATCATTAAGCGATGAGAGATTTACATACAATTGGTTTTTGTCTAATATCTCACAGAGCAATTCCTTTTGTTTGGCAAGGTCTAATTGCTTAAACTCTTCAATGCTTTCCTGAAATTTCTGCAAATCTACGCTGTATTTAAAGAAACTTTTAGCTTTCATCTGTTCCCAAATTGCCAAAAGAGCGTTGGTGTCTCTAGCTGCTTCAATCTGTTCAATAAAAGTTTGGTTGTATTTCTTGAGTTCGAAATAAACGAATGAGCCTCCACCTTGCCATTTTACATCTTCATAGGGCGAGATTCCTGTGTCATCCCCGTTGATTACATTCTTTAATCTAATTACACTGTCGTTTTCACCATAATCTAACTGCTCAATGCCAATAAATTGTCTTTTCATTTTATGAGCTACGGCAGCTGTTGTTCCACTTCCTAAATGATAATCTAATACAATATCTCCTTCATTGGTTATCATTTTTATTAATCTATAAAGAATTTTTTCAGGTTTTTTGCCATTACTTAATTTTACACCGCCTTCCTCAGCGATTGCACCTGTAGTTTTAATATCTTGCCAAAAATCACAAGGGTTTTTGAAAATATTAGAGTCAGCGAAAATAACCTGCAAACGTGGCTGTTTAGTATCTGTAAAGTTTCACCACGTTGTTGAAGGTTTTTCCTTTCTCTCATTGCGAAGTGAAGCGTAGCGAAACGAAGCAATGAGAGAAAGGAAAGCGTCCGGAGAAAAACTTGTTTTATTATTTTTGTTTGACTAAAAAATAA
>JAHKLZ010000055.1 GCA_020854775.1 Candidatus Woesearchaeota archaeon
CATAGCATCAATATATGGTTTTTTTTAGCTCCACTTTCTAAGAATTTCAATTGGGCCACTTTTTAGGAGAAAAAAATGATTATAAAAATTGATAAAAAAAAATGCATTCCTCTTTCAAGGCAGATATATTCAGCAATTAAGGACTTTATATTGAGTGGGACTGTTTCATCTGGAGAAAAACTTCCCTCTTCCAGAACACTTTCAAAACATCTTGGTGTTTCTAGAAATACCGTTTTGGAAGCCTATAACCAATTAATAGCGGAGGGATATCTGGAGGGAAAACATGGCTCTGGAACTCTAGTTGCAAAAGGGATCACGAAACATAACAGGCCAGCATATATAAGGCAATTAAAAGAAATTTCAGCCCCATTCAACACAAAAGAAGAAACTATTGATTTCCGGTCCGGAGTTCCTGATTTTTCATTATTCCCACAAAAAGAATGGGTCAATCTTTACAAAAAAATTTGTGGAAATTTGCCAAAAACTGTTTTCCGTTACTGTAATTTTGGTGGAGTATGGGAATTAAGAGAAAGTATTTCTCAATATTTATTTAGGACACGTGGCATTGAATGCCATCCCAAGAATATAATGATTATTTCAGGTGCAACACAAGGATTAGCTCTGTTATCAAGGTTGCTATTCAAAAAATACAAAAAAGCCCTTGTAGAAGAACCAGTTCATCCAAGTATTTTAAAAATAATTACCTCCGAGGGTATTTCTGTTGAAGGAATAGAGGCTGATGATAAGGGTATTAATACTTCCCTCTTAAAGACAAATTCAGATGCATCTTTTATTTACACCACTCCTTCTCATCAGTACCCTCTAGGAAGTGTTCTACCTATTCAAAGGAGACTATCATTGATTCAATTTGTGTCTGAAAAAGACTGTTATGTTATCGAAAGCGACTATGGCAATGGGAGTACTTTCCGCTTCGAGGGGGCACCAATCAGTTCGCTATATGAATTAAATCCAGAAAAAGTTATTTATTTAAGTTCATTCAGTAAAATTCTTTCCCCTGCTCTTCGGTTAGCATTTATGATCCTACCTGATACCCTCATAAAAGAATATGAATATTTAAAGATGAATGCTGATGTCCATTCTGAAGTTCTTTCACAATATGTTCTTGCTGAATACATTAACAGTGGACAACTTGAAAAACATACAGCAAAGATAAACAAGATTTATAATCAAAAAAGGAAGAATCTCATTTCCGAATTGCATAATCATTTACCAGGTGAATTTGAGATTAAAGGTCAAACAGCTGGACTCCATGTTCTTGCTTGCTTCCATAATATTATTTTTAATTCAGAGCTTATTAACCGTATCGCTTCAAGTGGTGTGACAGTTTATCCTGTAGAAAATTTCACGTTTCAAAACCATGGCCGTCACAGGAATGAAATTATAATGGGTTATGCGCATTTAAGCCCTCTAGAAATAACACTTGGCGTAAAAATTATGAGCCATATAATAAATGATTACTGTAACCCCAAATGAAATCCCAAAGGTCGATTCCAACTGTCTCCACCTGCACAATGAGAGGAGTCAAATACTATACAAGGGTTAGTCTTGTGAACTCTGGCAAGAAATAGATACGGCCTAAGTATGCCCGCCATATTTGAAAAAGAGAGCCTCTCCTTTAAGAGATGCTGGAACTATTTGATTCCCAGCAAAGAAATATGAAGAACTTATAATAAAAAGACTTCACACTGTCTTTTTTTCAACCAGAATACCCAGCCCTGCTTTTTCACCGATGGCGGCAAAACTATCCTGATTCCAAGAGGAGGTTTGCACATGTCAACACTGGAACGGGCCATAGAAATCGCGAGGAAAGCGCACGAAGGGCAGTCAGACAAGGGAGGCGCGCCCTATATCACCCATCCTCTCAGGGTCATGGAACGGGTGGGTCCGGAAGAGGCAAAAATGGCGGCCGTGCTTCACGACGTAGTGGAAGATACCACAGTGACCCTCGACGATCTTCGGGCGGAAGGCTTCCCGGAAAGGGTCGTGGAAGCAGTTGACGCACTGACAAGGCGACCTGAAGAACCCTATGAGCTTTTTATTTTTCGGGCGGCATCCAATGACCTTGCGAGAATCGTCAAGATGGCCGACCTTATTGAGAACTGCGACCTCTCCCGTATCCAGAACCCGGGGCCGAAGGATTTTGAGCGGCTGAAAAAGTACAGACAGGCAATTGAGAAAATACGGCAGTTATTTCCTGACCTTTCCCTTTAAAAAAACTGGTTCATGATCTGCCAGAAGGGTGCGAAGTGGCCGAGGAGCGAGTTTTCAGGTGGTGAGGCGGGGGAAAATATACATTCCTACCGGCCATTGTGCTGAACCGCCCATAAAAAATGCACCCCCGAAAATTTGGGGGTGCATCTCACAGGAAAGCCGAAAAACCTTCACCTCAAAACGATCCCGTGACGGTGCTGCCTCCCACGGTGAGTTCCTTTCCGTTCCTCAGAAGATGGAAGGTGTTCTCCCCTTCCACGAGAAGGGCGGAAAATCCCTCTACTGAGGGAACAGCCTTTCCGTTGCAAAAGAGAATAATGTCCCCGGGCAGCATCTTCATGGCTTCAGCGAGCCCTCCGGGCTTCACCTCCAGAATGGCGGCACCGGTCCGTCCTTTCAGCCTGGATTCCCGCCCACTCATAACGAGGCTGGAGGCGGAACACCCAGCGCGACATAGATTTGTTTCTGTTTCTCCAAAACTTCACCGACAAGCAGTCTTTGCCCCGGATGCTCAAAGCATTCGATCACATCAAGTTTATCCAGAAGTCCCTGCAGGGTGTAGTCCCTAAACAGGCCCGTATCCTGCATTCGCTTCTTTATGTACGACAGGTAAATCAGGGCGATAAACTCAACGAACAGTTTGCCTTCGAGGCTTTGTTCCGAAGAAACAAGAGTTCGCCTCATGTTGAGCCGCTCCTTGAGGTTGCCG
>JAHKLZ010000056.1 GCA_020854775.1 Candidatus Woesearchaeota archaeon
AACTATTCTCTGTTTTTCATCTGCTTTAAATATGGGACCGGTTAATTCTGCACTATTGCCATTAATTCGTTTTTGAATATAGACTAAATCAACTTCTTTCGGCTCGCCTTTGGTTATTTTACCGTCATCATCAAGAACGTATTTTATCTCGAAATACTTGTCAGTATCAAAATCATGAAGAATAACGGCATCATCAAAAACCTGTGCAACGTAACCTTTTTCTCCGCTACCTTCGAAAGCTCTCCTGATTCGATTAGAACGTTCTTCCAAACTGTCTTTTTTATTCTGGTTTTTTACAGTCACATCTCTTTCTCCTTTCTTCTTTAATTCTCTTTCCAGAGTTCCACATATCTTTTTTGCTGTTTCATTGTCGTAACCTTGTTTTTCCATATCTAAAACGCATTCATTGAAATTTTCCCATTTTCCGAATGGCATTTTCTCTCCTTTCCCTAAAACAAAAGAGCACCTACAAGAAAGCTGTACCGGCTTCTCGTAGATGCTCTGATGTAAAGGAGGTAAAAAATGAAAAGAATATGAGTTGGGATTATCCCCTCGGAATATTCAATTGTCAATTTGACTTTCCAGCCTATCCTTAAACTGTCAGCGTAGCTAACGTCTTTAGAAGAATCCCCATGGTTTCTTATCAGCCAGAAAGTACCTTTTTAACTTAAAATTATTCTACCAGTAAAATTATTCTTTGTCAATTCCCTTCTTTTTTCTATTATCTTCTCCTCTTGAATATCATATATCATCACTTCTCTTTGACCTTTGTTTCTGCACCTTGGTCTTGAGCATGGTATTTCAATATATCTTTGGTCGGTTATTTTGAATAGTAATTTCCCACAATCAATACATCTAACTTCCATTATCACCTCGCTGGACATACCCCATTAGGACAGTCTGGATTTTCGATTTTCCTTTCAGGTCTTGGCATATCATTCTGGAGTTTCCTTATTATAAATAATATCAATTCATTTCTTTCTTTTCGTTTCTGATTTCCGTTAATCATATCTTCATCAAACATCATATTCTTCAATAATTCGATTGCTTTCGAATGCATTATTTGCCTCCGTATAATTTTGATTTCTTAAATAATCCTCTAATTCGGAATATACCCTGAATTCGGTTATAAAATACTTTTCTTCATACATGGTTGTTTCATTCATTTTAAATCCTCCACTTTTACTAAATCGCTTTCATAAAAATAAGGCAATGCTGGTGCTGTGTATCCTTCTGGTAAAATCACCGGGACGGTTGTACATCGGCAATTATGTGTTATAATATTATTAGATACATACATATTATCTTTTGTTTGGAGGTTGTAAACATGTCCCTTGAAATCATTACTCTCAATATTGATTATATTATCAGTTGTTACAGGAATGGGAATTCTGTTAAGTCTATCGCTAAAAAATACGGTGTTACCCACAAAGTTATCAGGAAAAGACTCACTGATAACGGTATCTCTATTAATTCCAAATTCAGCAATATTGTTTTGCCTTATCAGGAAATTGTAAAGCTGTATCAAAAAGGGAAATCTGTTAAAGCCCTTGCCAAACAATTTAATGTTTCCAGAAATGTTATTTATAGGTATCTTTCCGAAAGTAATATCCCTACCAGAAATCGTTCTGAATCTATGTATATTAGAATGGCTCAAACTCCTTTGGTTGAAAGACAAAGGCTCGTAAAAAAGGCACATGACGCTATTAGAGGTCGGGTTGTCGATATTAAAGAAGGGGTTATGAGAGCTAATGCCAGAGAAAAAACCCTCCAATATGTTGGTAAGTGGGAAGCTGATTTTGTTAATGAATTGAGAAAAAACAATATCAGTGTTATCCCTCAAAAAGCTATCCATATTTATAATATCGATATATTCACTCCCCCCTCTATCTGTATGGAAATCGCCTGTTTTAAAACTAACCCTTTTTTCAGAAAGCAATTTAGAACTCGATGCATATATCTCCTCAATTCTGGTTTTAATATAATTATTGTTTGGATTAACAAAGGACCCCCTGATATTGCCTCTTGTACTGATTACCTTATTTCCAAGATTCAATCGATTCAATGGAATCCAGCCATTAGAAGTCAATATTGGGTGATTCGGGGTTCCGGTAAGTTTGTTGCCAGAGGCAGTTGTGATAGTAATCATCTCACCTTTATAGAACCTTCTGAAAATCCTTTTTGTTTCAATAGCAGTTACTAATGTATCACCAACAAAACAATTTATAAATTCTTCCAATGCTCCACTTCGGTCACCCGGATATAATAATCCATTACTAAAAGGTTCTCCAACTCTTACAATTTCGCCTTCTAATTCTTGGTGTGAATCCCTTACTATGTTATCTCTTGCAGTTCGCCATTTATGATATTCTACACCCAACTCTATTTCACTTTCATACATTCCTAAGTTTTCGGCACTTGCTATTTCCGTTCTGGCTACTCTTTCAAGCTCATATGTTTCCATATTCACAAAAACTTCATTGAGTCTTTCAGCAGATTTGCTGTACCCAAATCCCGCCTCGTAACTTTTCCTTAAATTCTCCATGAGATTTCCTATTAATCTTCTTATGGTTTTTTCGGAAGCTACAAAAGTTTTTTCTTTTATCTGC
>JAHKLZ010000057.1 GCA_020854775.1 Candidatus Woesearchaeota archaeon
TCCTTATCCTGCAAAGTTTCCACCACAGTTGCCCAAAAAAATTTTAGAGGACTACGCTATAAAAGGACAAACTGTTCTTGACCCATTTTGCGGCTCAGGAACTACTTTGGTAGAAGCTCGAATTTTCGGAGCAAATGCAATAGGAGTAGATGTAAACGGTTTAGCAGTATTACTTTCTAAAGTCAAAGCAACACCGCTCTCCAGTAATCAATTTTCTGCTATTGAAAAATTTATCGCAGAGTTAGAGGATAATATTTTAAAGTGGAAATTTAATGGCAGACCGAAAATCAAAATCAAAGAGATTGAAGGACAAGAACACTGGTTTCAGAAAAATGTTTCAGAGGAAATTACCTTTATTTTAAATAAAATCACAAAACAAAAGGATACCGATGTTCAGAATTTTCTGAAAATTGTCTTATCCTCAATTATCGTCCGTGTTTCAAATCAGGAAAGTGATACACGCTTTGCAGCCATTAAAAAAAATATTCCTGACTGTCTGACTCTTGAATTATTCTGCAAGCGAGCAATAGAATATAATTTGAGAATAAAAGAGTTTTCTGAATTGGTTTACGACAAAACCGAATTACAAGTTTTCAATGCAGACAGCCGCAACCTTAATTTCATTTCCGATAATTCCATTGACATTATTATTACTTCGCCACCTTATGCAAATACTTACGATTATTACTTGTATCATAAATTCCGCAAGCGTTGGCTTGACCTTGACGTAAAATTTGCACAATACAATGAGATTGGTTCAAGACGTGAGTATTCAAGCTTGAAAGAGAAAAAAGAAAAATGGAATGATGATTTGATTAAGTGTTTTGCTGAAATGCAAAGAGTTTTGAAACCTCATCATTTTGCATTCATAGTTATTGGTGACAGTGTAATAAAAAAGGAATTGATAAAAATAGAAAAGGAAATCTCCGAATTTGCACCGAAAATTGGACTTAAGGTGAATGAGATTTTATCTTCTGATTTATCAAAACATTCAAGAATTTTCAATCCTTCTTATGCTCAAAAGGGTAAAAAAGAACATTTAATTATTTTAGAAAAAGTATAATGCAGGAAATACGACTTTATTACGAGAGTTTAGAACAAGGCAATGATTATTTATTGCCGATGATAAACAAAGCCGTTCCGAAAGGTACAAGCATCAAACTTGTGAAAAGACCAAAGAAGGCAAACCAATTTCCAAGAGGGGCTTTGTCTTCAATAATGTCTTTCACCACGCCAGACGCTTTAATTACAGCTGTAAAAAATGGAATTGAATATCCGTTAGCAATTATTGAATTTACCGAAGCTGTAAAAACGGAAGACCACGAATTACAACGCACTTACGGTGCGTTAGCATCGTATCTTTCAGAAACGTTTTACATCAAAATTTCGGGGCATAAGGAAAGTGAAAAAGTTTTTGGCGGTGCAGAATATAATCCATATTCAACACCCAAAATTTTGATAGACCAATTCGGTTATGAGGGCTATATTATTGCAGAATGGAGAACTAAAACAGCTAATAAATTTACATTACAAAGAAATCAAAATTTTCCATCTTGTCCACCAGAAATTCCGATTTTAAGAATCACAATTCAGGCAATTGTAAAATCGTTTTTGAAGTCAGAGAAAAATTGGTTTGAAAATTCAATCAAAGATTTAAAGCAAACATCACATTACAAGAGTTATCGGAAAGAAGTTGATAACGCAATAGGTGCAAAAGAATTATTGGCAACGTGGAAGGCTCGTAAAGCAACAAACTTAAATAAGTTGCGTTACTTCGTAAATGAAGATTGGATTGGTGCAAAAATTAATCGTTTCAGCCACGCAATGGACCCTGACAGAGGAATTTTAAACTTCATTTCGTTTGTGTTTTCAAAAACGCATAAAATTTTCGGCATATATGCTTTGGTTCGTCCGAGAGGAAACGACATATTGAAAAAGGATTTGGATAGTTTGACAACACTCCGAAGTAAGTTAAAAGAAGCGATTGCAATAGATAGTGGTGGTGTTCCAAGGTGGTTTACTGACGAATTAGTTAAAGCCGCAAAAAGAGCTAAAAAGCTAGACGAAACAATAAACTTTCAACCTATTTGGGAAAAACACAAAAGCAAAATTTCAGACAACAAAGTTGTTTCTACGATTGCGTTTTTATTGGACGGGATGTATCTTAATCACAACGGAATAAAACTTGTTTGGGACAGGCGTAAATTGTTAGGGAACAGCAAAGGCGATATGCTTGATTTATTGAAAACTTATTTTTCATCTACTAAATTTTCAAGTGCTTCCGCACTTGTTGAAGAAAGCAATGAAGTTGATGAAGATGAAGTAACTTATGCGATTGCTCACAGGGTTTTAATTCCTAACAAGTTTAAAATTGTTTCAATTTCATATCCTGGTTCGCAAGGTGGTGGGGCAATTTTGCCTAATCCCGATTTAGGAAAAGCACAACCCCGTGAATACCCTGATATAATTGCTTTACCTCCAAGGAAGAACGCAAAAATTGATGTGTTGTTAAATGAGAGTAAAGGTATGTTCCGACAAGCTGATATAGAGAAAGACACAGCAAAAATTTTGCGTTACAAGCACGACAAAAAATTACAAACAGCATTGAAAGAAACTTTAGTAGTTGCACAAGTGATAGACCAAAACGACAAAGTTCGGAATATTATTATTGGTGTTGCTTTCGGTGTAAAATCAAATACTCACACAACTTGGAAACCTGATAAAGTTGATTTTATTTTCCGTATAACCGATAGGAAGAAATGGTCAATTGGAATATTTAATCAAGCACTTAGAAATCTAATTCCGAAAATTGAAGGTAACACAAACTTTCCGACAGTTTATAAACTTGCACCAAAACATATAGAAACACAACAAATAACAATCGAATTTTAGAATGCCCACGCTTCGTAGTCAAGCACATTTTCAAGTCGCACTTGCCAACACTATTACCAAAACCAGCAAAAGAGTTTGCCTACACTAACACTCTGGCAGTAAGAGAATGCAGCAAAAATGAAAAGGAAATAATGAGAAAAATGAACAACGTAACGCTAACAAAGTGTATATACCATAAGGGTTTCAGAAGGTATTCAAGCATTGTAGCCCGCTCAAACTTTCGTTTCGGTGGACAGGAAATTGCCCCGAAATCCCTTACGGCACATACACTCAACCGTTAGCGTTCATTGTAAAAAAGACAAACCAGACGACAGAATGACAAAGGAATTTTTGCTGCATAAAGACAAAGAAAAATGAAAATTGCCGACACACAAAACAACACATTTGCAAGCCCCGACACACAAGCCGATGCTTCTGCTTGCAAAAGAGTTGTTTTCTTACCGACGCACCCGAGCCCACCCACCACCCTTGAAAACTCGTTGATAAGAATTGTGGTAAATTGAAAGATTACCGAATTGAAAAATGTATTTTTGAAACTTAAAATTTAAGGATTTGATATAAATGAAACTATACGAAACATTAGAGCAACAACTCAAGAAAGAGCCCAACTTTGTGACAGACAACGGAGAACTGAAAAAATGGGTGGTGCTGAACAAAGCACAGAACTTTGACGAAGAACTGATTGGACTGTTGCTCGACAATGCAGACCTGAAAGAGAAGTTTTTTGTTAACGTGAAAGGCACTATGGTTTTTAACCAAAACTTGTTTGTGCAGTTTTTGGAACAGAAAAACTACCTGAACGACAGCTACACCCAATACAAAAACAAGGTCGGACTGACCATTGGCGGCAAATACCTGAAACAAAGAAATGAAGTTGCTTTAGTTTGGCCATTTAAAGACTGCATTCTGGAAGGCGGACAAAGCCGAGAAGAACAAAAACGGGAAGAAATATTTTTTAACGAAATACTGGCTCAGGACGAAATAACCCAACTGCTGGAACCCAAAGTGCTGACCAACGCCAAAGTATTTGATAAAGAAGGTGAGCACCCCTTTAGCAGTTTTACCCGTGATGCTGAACTGAACAAGAAAAGAGGGCTACCAGAAGACACCATTACTGACAACCTGATAATAAAAGGCAACAATCTTTTAGCCTTGCATACGCTAAAGGAAGAATTTGCAGGAAAGGTGAAGTTGATTTACATAGACCCACCTTATAATACAGGAAATGATAGCTTTAAGTATAATGATAGTTTCAATCGTTCAACGTGGCTTACATTTATGCGAAACAGACTTTATGCAGCTAAAGCTCTTTTGTCAAAAGACGGAATTATATGTGTTCAATGTGATGACAATGAAAACGCATACCTGAAAATTTTGATGGATGAAGTTTTTGAAAATCGGTTTTTAAATAATGTTGCTGTAAAAATGAGTGAAGCCAGCGGTGTTAAAATGAACCACGCAAAAGGTAGATTTCCCAAATTAAAGGAATTTATCTTGATGTATAAAATGCCAAATTTTAAGGGGTTTATTACCGTTGACAAATATGAACAAAAGGAATGGGACCCAGAGAATAATATTTTCATTGATAATTTAACCGAAGAACAACGTTCTAAACTAATTGAACTCGAAGCAAAAGAAATTAATGACGATACAGATGTTATTAAAGCAAATGAAATTCTTAAAAAGGCAAAGAAAATTTCTTTAGCGACTAAGTTAAAAGAACTTGACTTTGGGAATGAAGATGAGAAAACCGAATGGCTATTTAAGAATAGTTACAGAATTATAAAAACAGCAGGTTCTTCAAGCCTTGCTACATTAGTTAAAAGTTTAGACAATGTCCCAAAACAAGATATTGCAGCAGCAGTATCTAAAAAAGGGGTGCTATTTTTCTACATTACAGATTTTAATAGAGATACTTGTCAAGTTTCACAAGGTTGTTTATGAAAACTTGATTTATTATAAAAATATTGCTTCTTCAAATTTAGGATTTTATTTTTAAACTCCCAAGGGGGTTGATGAAAAATTTCAGGTTTTAGTTCAAACCATTTTTCAACA
>JAHKLZ010000058.1 GCA_020854775.1 Candidatus Woesearchaeota archaeon
CTTCTGCCGTTTCCCAAGAGGAGACGTAGTTCAAAAGATCTTCGCCATACAAGCTTCGATAGCCTATAAAAGCTGTACCCGTGACGATTCCGTTTTTGGATTCGTATGAATTTGTAAATACTTTGTTATCACGATTTATGTAAATCATTGGCATCATCCTTCTTTTGATCATGTTCGGCTTTTCTCCCAAACCTACAGATAAGATCTTTTATTGTTCCTGCTAGAAAGGCTCTTTGATAAGGATTGGACAATCTTAGAGAGAAATAGATAAATTTTAAATATCTAAGCGGGTTTTGAAATTTTCTTGGAACTTGATTCAAAAAACCCAGGTAACGGTTTGAATTGACAATTTTATTGCTCATAGAGTTATAGTATTGTCTCTTAATAACCCTTCTACACTCATTTGCCCAAAGTCCCTGATATTGAGGCTCCTCAAATTCGAGAAACTTTGTATTATTCCCTAAAATATTAATCACTCCTGTTTCACGATTAATTGAAGTAAAAATCTTCTCAAAGGTAAATTTTTCTTTCTCAAAGCCAATTCTGATTAATACTGATTCTTCTGTCCCTTCAAAAGATAAGTGACCTGGAATGTCAAAAATAAAATTGCCAAGAGAGAAGAAAACCATTCCCCCCCCTTTTTTCTCAATCCCCTGAACTACATGAGCGTGGTGAGCAACAATAATGTCAACTCCTGATTCCAAATATTTAAGAAATTTTCTCCTGCGGCTTGGCATAGGTACGTAAGAAAATTCTTCTCCCCCATGATAGTTCAACACTACCCAATCCGTTTTTTCCTTACATTCTCCTATTATGTCTAAAAGTTTTTCCTCTTGTTTGTCACAAAATATTCCAGGGCGTTCAGCTGTTGCCAAAGAACCTTCTGGATGGCACACGGCAATAAGAGAAACTTTAATGTTATCTTTTTCGAGAACAAGAGGGCGGGAAGCCTCGTCCAAATTCATTCCAGCCCCTAGAGTCTGGATATTTAAATTTTGGGCTATAAATCGAGTTTCCTTCAAACCAGCCGCTCCAGCATCCATGATGTGGTTATTAGCTAAATTAAAAATTACCCCGGGAAAATTTCTAAACATGTCAACTCTTGAGGGGTGACTTGTAAGAGAAACTCCAAGTTTGGGTATATTCTCACAGGTTGTAAGTGCTCCTTCAATATTAAAAACGTTATAATCACTGTTTCTAAGAAAGGTAATTATTTGAGGATCCAAAAAATCAACAGTGCTTTCTTCTGCAAAAATGCCGGAAAAACTAATATCTCCTGTAAAAGAAATACTTAAAGACATAAGACCGCCTCGCTTGCATTATTTTTTAAGGTTCCTATAAATATTTTTAAAATAAAAGGGCGTTACTGCCAAAGCAACCAGAGCTGTAATAACAAAAACCCCAGAAAAAATATTTGTTAAAAGTATAGGTAGTATCAGAAAAGATGTTTTGAATAATGAACGAAATGAAACTTTCAGCAAAATTCCAAGCTTATTTTGAGTTTTTTCTAATATCCAAAACAAAATATAAAGAACGAAAAACAAGCTGAATGCTCCATAAAGGGATATAGATATTAAAGGACTTTCCCGTAAAAAACCCCCAAAAACCATAAGGACTCTTCCAACAGAATTAACAATTTGAAACCATAAAAACTCTCGTTGCTTTTCCATAACGAAAAATAACGAGCTAAGTGGTGAAAAAACAAACATGAACAACACCCAAGGAGCCAAATACCTAGAGAAAACTCCTGCCATTTCCCAATTATCTCCAAAAACAAAACCAAACAATCCCGGAGCCAGAATAGCTATAGTAAGTATGGGAAAAGCTGCAAGTTCCAAAAGAATTTCGAAGGTTTCCCTTGAGACCTTACTGAGATTCCCTTCGAATTTTGCTACAGACGCTTTCTGGAGAAAAACTTGCCCAACAGCCTGGCCAATTAGCATGGCAGGCAATTGAAGAACTTGAAAGCTCAGAGAGAACCATCCCCCGATCTGTGCTGAATAAAGAGCAACAAATAAAATTGGAGCGATCTGTCTTCCCAGGGTGTCAAACAACCCACTCAACGTGCTATACATTGGAAATGCGCGGTAACGCAATGCTACCCTTTTGACATCCTCTCTGCGAGGTTTGGGGAAACCTTTTTCCTTTAAAAGAGATTTTGCAAGAGTCGTGATTCCGCCGGCTTGGGAAGCAACACTCCCCAAAAGCAGACCAAGAGGCCGGAGACCCAGTAGCCCCAGAATCACTTTTGTAATAATTCCACTGACGCTCTGGGTAACCTTTGTCCTTGCGATGGTCTGGAATAATTTCTCCCGTATAGCCCACTGTGTGAGAACCAAATAAGCCCCCATTCCTCCGACAGCGACAGGTATCAGATAACGGTAAGGGATGAGAATATCCATAGAAATTTTCCCCAAGAGCAGTTTGCCGAAAACCAACATGACAGTACTAATAAAGACCACGAATACAGCCTGTAAGAAGAAACTTAGAACAACAAGAGATTTTGCGTAGCGTTCGTACTTGGGCAACGGAATGGCATAATGGTAACGTAACCCCGAAAGTTCCATGAGAATAGCCACTATGGAACTAAACGCTGCCATGACACCAAAATCTGCCGGGGAGTAGATACGGGAGAGGACAGGCATAATTGCCACGTTCAGGCCCTGGGCGATGGTCGTGCCTCCGGCAAGGATCGAAACGTGTCGCATGGCGGAACCTTTCGGGAGAAGGCGGTTCAAAAAGTTGCGGATGGATTCCAAAAACTGACCTCCTTAAGAAACCGTGAGACAAAAACAAAAAAGACTAAAGCTTTGCACCACAGACGGAGTGCCCCAAGCGCAGCGCCAGGGTAGGACACAGAGAAACACAGAGA